>DATLAD010000132.1:0-19450 GCA_035527575.1 Dehalococcoidales bacterium | reverse complement strand
TAAAGGACAGAATTACCTCTCAGTTCGAATGCCGGGAGATATTTATCACCGAGTTCACGCCGGTCATGGGTGTGCACACCGGGCCGGGACTTATCGGCGTAGCCTTCTACGGCGAAGAACCGGGCGCTCAGTTCCCTACCTCTTAACCTCACCCCGTCTTAACCGCACCCCCTTGGTCCCCCTCTCCAAACATTGAGATTTGGGAATGCCCTCGACCATTCTGTTCGGAGAGGGGTCAGGGGTGAGGTATGCTGCTATTAATCGAATCCGACAGAAACATCTCCCCCACCGCCTAGCCAAACAGGCTAAAACCAATTATAATCTAGGGTATGGAAAGTTCCCAGGTTATCGCCGATGCACAGCGGCTGGCCGGAGGCTTGGGGCAACTCCCCGCGCCGGAAGCCCGTCCGACCCTGATTGTCGTCAGCGGCCTGCCCGGAACCGGGAAATCTTACTACTGCCGCCGCCTGGCGGAGCGCCTGCCCTTTCTCGTCCTGGAAAGCGACGCTCTTCGCAAACACCTCTTTACCGCGCCGACGCATTCGGCATCCGAGAGCGCCCACCTTTTCCGCACCGTTCACTACCTGATTGAAGGACTGCTGAGAAAAGGGATACCCGTTATTCTCGATGCCACCAACCTTTCGGAACGGCATCGCGAGCGTCTCTACAACATCGCCGAACGCCTGAAGGCCAGGCTAATCCTGATGCGTGTCGAGGCGCCGCCGGAGCTGGTGCAGGAACGACTCAAAGCAAGGTTGAAACAAAGGCGGAGAGAAGACAACTCGGACGCCGACTGGACGGTGTACCAGAAGATGAGGCCCACCATGCAGAGAATCAACCGCAAACATTTCGTTGTGGATACATCCAGAGACATTACACCCTCCCTGGATAAAATCGTGAGAGAGGCGAACCGATGAAAGGAGATTTGAGATGCAGATAAAAGCCGTTACCGGCGACCTTACCGGCATTAAGGCCGGTGCCATAATAGTCAATCACTTCGAGGGGATGAAACACCCGGTCGGCGATGCCGCCGCCGTGGATAAAGTCCTGAACGGAGCTATAATCCAGCTTATCAAGCAGAAAGATGTCAAGGGCAAGCTGAACGAAGTTACCCTCCTGCACAGCCCGGGTAAACTCCCGGCAAGTCGCATCGCCGTGGTCGGCCTGGGCAAGAAAAAAGAGCTCACCGTTAATAAGGTGCGCGGCGCCGTTGCCGAGACCTGCCGCTACCTGCGGGGAAAGGGCGTAACCAGCATCGCTACCGGCGTCCAGGGGGCCGGGATTAACGGCATAAAAACCGAGGACGCCGCTCAGGCCATAACCGAGGGCGCTCTGCTCGGGCTTTACACCTTCCGACGATACATCACTAAAAATGAAAGTAATTCCGGCGAGATTAAAGAGCTCATGATAGCCGGCCAGCCGAAGACAACGCTGACGAAAGCCATCACCCGGGGCCGGATACTGGCGGAAGCCGCCAACTGGGCCCGGGACATGGTCAATGAGCCGGGCAACTTCATGACGCCGACCCAGATGGCCGAGGCCGCCCGGCAGCTGGCCGAGAAATACGGACTCAAGATTGACGTACTCGATAAAGAAAAAATGACCGAGCTGGGCATGGGAGGCCTGCTCGGCGTGTCCCAGGGAAGCCAGCAGCCGCCCAAATTCATCGTCCTCAACTATAAAGGGAGCGATTCCGATGTAATAGATGCAGCCCTGGTCGGCAAAGGCATTACCTTCGATTCGGGAGGTATTTCCATCAAGCCTTCGGATAGAATGGCCGAGATGAAGGGAGACATGGCCGGTGGCGCTTCCGTAATGGCGACACTGATTGCCCTGGCCCAGCTCAGACCAAAGATTAACGTCACGGCACTCGTTCCCGCCACGGAAAACCTGCCCAGCGGCAGTGCTTTAAAGCCGGGCGACATTATCAAGGCTATGAACGGCAAGACGATTGAAGTCCTTAACACTGATGCCGAAGGACGCCTGATTCTGGCCGATGCCCTGAGCTACGCTAAAAAGATCGGCGCCAAGGCCATCATCGACGTGGCAACCCTCACCGGCGCCTGCATGGTAGCTCTGGGGAATATCTGCACCGGCGCCTTCAGCAATAACCAGGAGCTTACCGGTAAGGTAATCGCCGCCGGAAATGAAGTAGGCGAACTCGTCTGGCAGCTGCCGATGTACGACGAATACAAGGAGCAACTGAAAAGCGATATAGCCGATATTAAAAATATCGGGGGCAGGTACGGGGGAGCCATTACCGCCGCCAAGTTCCTGGAGGAATTCATTAACGGTACCCCCTGGGTCCACCTGGATATCGCCGGCACCAGCGATACCGACAAGGAAAAAGGATACCTGGTCAAAGGCGCCACCGGCGTACCGGTACGCACCCTTGTGAACGTGATTCTTTCTCTGGCAAATAAATAATTAATTAACACTATAAGGAGGACACGATATGAAGATTAAATGGTTGGGGCATGCCGCGTTTTTAATTACCTCTGCCGACGGCACCAGGATTGTTACCGACCCCTATGAGACCAGTGCCGGCCTGAAGTATGGTGCGATAAAAGAGACGGCGGATATCGTGACCGTGAGCCACGACCACGGCGACCATAATAACACGGCTGCGGTCAAGGGAAATCCCCGGGTTGTCAGAGATACGACCGAAGTCAAAGGCATCAATATCAAGGCCATTCCCACCGCCCACGACGACAAGGGCGGCAGGGAGAGGGGTAAAAACACGATATTTTGCTTCCAGGTCGATGGCGTACGCGTCGTCCATCTCGGCGACCTCGGGCACCTGCTCACGGACAACCAGGTTGTAGAGGTGGGTAAGGTTCACGTGCTGCTCGTCCCTGTGGGGGGACACTTCACTATCGACGCCGGGACAGCCGGCGAGGTCTGCGACCAGGTCAGGAGCCGGGTAATCATCCCCATGCACTATAAAAACGATAAGTGCGTCTTCCCCATAGGCGGCGTGGAGGAATTCATCAAGGGCAAGACCAACGTGACCCGGGTGAACGGCAGCGAAGTCGAGTTTACCGTTGCCGGGCTGCCCACCGGCCCTCAAATCATGGTCTTGAAACCGTCTCTTTAGGCGTCAAAGTTATCCAACAGACTATAAAACATGAGCGAATACTGGGACAAGAGATTCCGGGCCGAAGGTAAGATATGGGGTGAATTGCCCAGCCGGACGGCGGTACACGTCCTGGAACTTTTCCGGCGTAATAAGGTAAAGAAGATTCTGGTTCCCGGCTCAGGCTACGGAAGGAACACGAAGCTATTCTCAGCATCCGGCTTCGAGTTAACCGGAGTTGAAATTTCGCCGCTTGCCTGCACGATGGCGCGGGAATTCGACCCCCTTTCACGGGTTCATAACGCCTCCGTCCTGGATATATCATTTCTGGCTGATAAATACGATGCCGTTTACTGCTTCAACGTGCTGCACCTTTTCCTTGGAAAAGAAAGAAGGCTTTGTATTCAACAGTGTGTTGATAAGTTGATGGATAACGGACTCATGTATTTCACCGTCTTTTCCGAAAAAGAGGAGAGCTACGGGAAAGGCAGAGAGGTCGAAAGAAATACTTTTGAAAGCAAGCCGGGCCGTCCGGCGCACTACTTCACCGATGCCGACCTCAAAGGGCACTTTAAAAATATGGTGGTAGTCGAGACGGGCATCACGGAAGACCTGGAAGACCACGGCGAAGGCCCGCATACGCATACCCTGCGGTACATCTGCGTGCGGGTATAATCTCAAGATGATAGCATTATGTAAACCATGAGGGCTGCTAATAAATGATAAATCCGAATGAGGTAAACCTTATCATTTTCGACACGGACGGGACGATTATCCCCTCCCTGCCGGCTGTCTACGAGTCGATAAAAAGGGCTTTTAATAAGCTGGGATGGCCGGTCAACTTCAATGCGGAAGACATCAATAAATTCTTCGGGCTGCCAGCAGAGTCATCAGTCGGCGGACTGTATGAGTTCATCAGACCCAAAGGAAGTCATTTAACATGGTCGGAGGTCAGAGAAAAGGTCCGTGAAGAATATAGAGATACATTCCGGGAAATGGCGGAGACCTTTCCGGGAGTCAGGGAAACCCTGGCGACACTAAGAAAACGAGGCTACCGGCTGGTACTATACAGTAACGCTTCCATCATGTATTTCGACATGGTCATTTCAGCCCTGAATATCCGCGATTATTTCGACCATGCCGAATGTGTTTTTGAGAATAACCTGACTAAGCCCGAGCTCGTGCGGAAAATCAGGGAGAGGTTCGGCGGCCTGACTGCCGCTATCGTCGGTGACAGATTTCACGATATCGAAGCCGCCCGCGAGACCGGCTCGCTGTCCGTCGGCATCCTCTTCGGCTACGGCGGTGAAGAACCGGAGCGGGCAGACATTACCATAAACAGTTTCCATGAACTACTCTCTATCTTCGACCGGAGACTGCCGGTATTCGAAAAGATACTGGGAGAAATCGACCGCAGCAAGTCCGGTGACCGGCCGCTTGTCGTGGGGATAACCGGCATCGACTCCTCCGGCAAGACCATGTTCACCACAGCGCTCGCCAGCTATCTGGTCGCCAGGGGCCGTAAGGTGCAGATGATAAATCTCGACGACTTCCAAAATCCCAGGGCAGTCAGGTATGCCGGAGAGGACCAGGCCGATAACTATTACCACAGAAGCTTCAATATCGGGACAATCACGGAACACCTGCTGGTGCCCATCCACCGGAGAGGAGAGCATTCCGTGACCCTGACGCTGCTTGATTTATCTACGGACAGATATGATATAACCAGGAAATTCTCCTTTGACCGGGATACGATTGTCCTCTTCGAAGGCGTTTTTCTCTTCAGAAAAAAACTGGCGCCGTATATCGACTATAAAATCTTTCTGGATATCTCTTTTGAAGAGAGTAAGAAACGGGCCGCCGCCAGAGACCCCGAAGATGTCTTCAATAAATACGATACAAAATACCTGCCGGCACAGAAAATATACCTGAAGGAGTACCCGCCCGCAAAGACCTCGGACATAGTAATCGACAACGCAAACTGGGAATATCCCCGCATTAAATATCCGGCATAGAATCGCAATACGACAAAGCCACTTCAAATAATATTGTTTTCACATAACTTATTTTGTTATTTTATCCCAAAATTCTTTCCGCTCCCCTAGAGGATATTGACTTACTGTGGTAATATTATATATAGGGGGTAAGGTCTCACCAAAAACAGGCATTCAAGTTGGAAATAAGCTGTATTATTCTTGCAGGTGGAAAAAGTTTACGTCTGGGACGTGATAAGGTTTCAGAAAGGGTTGGTAACACAAGTCTACTCGAACAGGCAATATCCTGCATAGACTCACTTAGTAAAGATATCATAATCGTTACGGCGGAAGAGAGAACCTTCGCACCGCTGGCGGACCACCCGAAAGTCAGAATAGTATCCGATATCTTCCCCGGGCAAGGTTCTTTGGGTGGTATATATACCGGGTTGGTAAAATCGGATTCGTTTTATAATCTTGTCGTGGCTGCGGACATGCCTTTTTTAAACGAGCCTTTGCTGCGTTATATGATAGAGGTTTCAGATGGTTTCGATTTCGTGCTGCCGCGAGTTAAAAATCTATTCGAACCATTACATGCCATATATTCAAAAAACTGTATCCAACCTATCGAATCCATGCTCGAACAGGGCAAGAAGGTTATCGTTGAACTTTTCAACTATGTGAAAGTCAGGTATGTCGAAGCCGAGGAGGTCGACAGGTTCGACCCGCGGCACCTGAGTTTCTTTAATATAAATACGAAAGAAGACCTGGAAATAGCCAAAAAGATTGCCGGAGGAGCCACTGATTAATGTTAAGCGTTGAAGAAGCACTTCAAAAGATTCTCGATGAAGTAGATATCCTTGAAGAAGAGACGGTCCCCATCCTGGAATTACTGGGGCAGGTACTCGCCGAGGATATAAAATCAGATATTAACGTACCCCCGCTGGACAATTCCGCCATGGACGGATATGCCGTCAGGTCCGGGGATACCGTTGGCGCCAGCGAAAAAACCCCCAAATACCTGCGCGTCATCGATACGGTCATGGCGGGCTCTATTTCTAAAAAAGAGGTCATACCCGGCACGGCGGTACGCATTATGACCGGGGCGCCGGTCCCCGGAGGAGCCGACAGCGTCGTCCAGTTTGAAAAGACCGACGAAGAAAAACATAAGCAATCCTCCCCCGATGAGCCGGTTACACAGGTGGGCATCCTCTCCGAAGCGAGGCCCGGCCTAAACATCAGGAGAGCCGGAGAAGATATCGCCAGGGGCACCATCGCCCTGAAGAAAGGCACCGTCATCAGGGCATCCGAGATTGGCCTGATGGCTTCCCTCGGCTACGGCCGTGTAAAAGTCATCCGCCGCCCGGTGGTGGCCATCCTGTCTACCGGCAACGAGCTGGTGGAATTAGATAAACCCCTGCCCGAGGGCAAGATATACGATAGCAACGGTTACAGCATCGCCAGCCTGGTCAAGCGCTACGGCTGCATCCCCAGGATGCTGGGGATAGCCCGGGACGATGAAAAATCGCTGGTGAGCAAGCTCAAACAGGCGCAGGATGCCGATATGCTACTGACGACCGGCGGCGTTTCCGCGGGCGATTACGATATGGTAAAGGACATCCTAGCCAGGGACGGCGAGATGGTCTTCTGGAAGGTCCGGGTCAAACCGGGGAAACCCCTGGCTTTCGGCAAGATTAAAGGCAGGGATAAAAGTATACCGCACCTGGGACTGCCCGGTAATGCTGTCAGCTGCATGGTGAGCTTCGAGCTGTTCGTCCGCCCGGCACTTTTGAAAATGATGGGGAAAAAGAACTTCGCCAAGCCCGCCGTAGAAGCGATAATGGAAGACACCGTGAAAAACGATGCCGGACGCCGCATCTATGATAGGGCTATAATCGAAAGGCGCAACGGCCATTACTATGCCCGCCTGACCGGCCCGCAGGGCTCGGGAATTTTAAACTCCATGAGCCTGGCCAACGGACTGGTGGTCATCTCCGAAGACAGGAAAATAGTAAATAAAGGCGAAACCGTCCAGGCGTTGATGCTGGACTGGAATGAAGAAGTCAACGTTTAACCGAATAATTATAATATGCACTCAATTATTTCTATCGTAGGAAAATCGCATTCCGGCAAGACGACCCTGCTGGAGAGTCTCATCGTCGAGTTGAAGCGGCGCGGCTACAAGGTAGCCATCGTCAAGCACTCGCACCACCCTAACGACCTGGATATAGCGGATAAAGACACATGGCGCTTCACCAGGGCCGGCAGCGAGATATCGGCCATTAACTCCCTGGACCACCTGGCCATCTACCGCCGCACCGAGGACTATTTCGACCCGCAGGAGATATCCAGCTTTATTCTCTGGGACTATGATGTCATCCTGACGGAAGGATTCAAGAGCAGCCATTACCCTAAAATCGAAGTCCACCGTGGCGAACAGGGCAAGGAATTACTGACCGACCCTCAACAGTTGCTGGCGGTGGTAACGGATGAGCCTCTTGACGTTAAGGTGCCGCAGTTCTCCCGGGATGACATCGCCGGAATAGCCGAGCTTATTGAAAAGACGATAAATACCAGGCAAAGGGAAAATGACATCGACCTGATTGTTAACGGTGCTAATATACCCGTCAGTGCGCCACTTAAAGACCTGCTGGTACGCACGTTGGTTGCCATGATACCCGTTCCTCAAGGTAATGGCGAAGTTAAAAGCCTGCACATTTCCCTGAGGAGGAAGAGTTGATATTTGATACCTCAGAATTTGTTTTTAAAGTGCCATCGGTAGTAGCCCGGGCGCGGCGCGTCCTCATTAAACCCAGCGCCTCCTACCCGCTGCCCTATCCGGTGAGCACCAGCGCCGACATGCTGGCCTCCATCATCGCCAGTATCCGGCGCGTCAGCGACGCCGATATTCTCCTGCTGGAGGGCACCCCCGGCGGCATGCCCACCCGCCCCATATTTCAGGCGCTCGGTTATACCTTCCCGCGGGTGCTCACGCTGGACGTCAAGGACTGCATTTTCGTGGAGGTGGATAATCCGCTGCCCAAACCGTTTGCCATGCCGACGTTCTGGGTGCCCAACGTTATACTTTCCAGCGACTACCTGATAACGGTAGCGCCGCTCAAGACGTATAACGGTTCAGGCAGTTTCACCATCATGAACCTTCTTTCCCTGTTGCCGAGCAGCAAGTACAACGGGGACAACGGAGGCGGCTGGGAAAGCCTTTACAGCCTGGGAATCGACAAGGTGCTGGCCGACCTCTATTTTACTCTCCCCTTCGACCTGGGGATAGTTGAAGCCAGACAGAAGTTCGCCGTCAGGGAAGACCCTTCCGAGGGAGAAGTCGAGGAATACGATAAAGTATTTATCGACGAACCTTACGAGGTCGACCATGAGGTTGCCGACGCGCTGGGACTGAAGGTGGGCTATCTCGACCTGATAAAATCGGCCAAGGTAGAGCTCGAGGCTTAGTCAATCGACAGTCATCAATGCCGCACTAATATCTGACCCTGAAGTCCGTAAAGAGCCCGGAATATTCTGCCCAGCCGGTGACGACGTTATCTACTCTGGCGGGGGGAGGTCCCTTCTGAAGATAGCCGACCAGTTTCTCCAGTTGCTGTCTTTCCCCCTCCGCCCTGACCTCCACCGTGCCGTCGGGCAGGTTGCGTACATAACCGGCCAGCTTCAACTGCTCCGCCCATCTCTGGACGAAGGTACGGAAGAAGACACCATGGACTCGTCCGTGTACCTTTGCCTCAAATGAGGCCAGGTCATCCATCGACAACCCCTCCCGACTCTTCCAGACGTAAGGCTAAGTTATGCCTCCTCTTCCTCCTCCCTCTTCTTCCCCTTCTTAATTACCTCTACGGGTGGCGGTGTCGTCATAATAGTGACCGGGGGTAATTTTTTGGCATCCTTTTTATGTTTCTTTGGTTCCTTATGCCTGTAATCGCGGCTACCCATAATAACACCTCGCTAGCGTACCAGAGGTACTTCTAAAACAAGTTTAGCAAATAGAATCTATCCCGTAAAGCCCTTATCAATCCGCTCCAGCGCTGCGCGAGCGGCTTCCGTTTCAGCCAGTTTTTTACTCTTGCCGGTGCCTTTGCCCAGGACCTCAGCTCCGACCTTCACCTCTACCGTAAACCTTTTATCGTGGTCCGGCCCTGCCTCGTCCACGAGACGGTAGGCAGGTGTCATCTGAAACCTGGCCTGTGCCACCTCCTGTAACTTCGATTTATAATCGGCACCGGTGCCCTGGCTGACTACCCTTTCCCACTCTTCAGCGAGCAACCGGACAACCATTTCTCTGGTAATTTCCGTGCCCCGGTCGAGGTAAACGGCCGCTATCACCGCCTCCATGGCCCCCGCCAGGTTAAGCGCCTTGTTCCTCCCCCCACTGGCCTCTTCTCCCTTACCCATATAGAGAAAGTCGCCGAGGCTGATAGACCGTGCCACGCGTGCCAGCGTATCCCGGCGCACCAGCTCTGCCCGGAGCTTGGTCATTTCTCCCTCGGCAAGGTCGGGGAAGTCCTGATACAGCTTATCGGCAACAACGAAATCGAGAACGGCGTCGCCCAGGAACTCCAGCCTTTCGTTATGGCCGGAAACGATGGCGGGGTTTTCATTGACGTAGGAGCTGTGAACCAGCGCCTGTTCCAACAAAGCAGGTTTTTTTAAAGTTACGCCCAGTATTTCCTGTAAATCAGCTATATCAGGCACGGGGCAACCCCTTTCATGTAATAACAATAGCCCGTTATATCTGGACTGTCAAATTAGGAAGGTCCTGTTCGGTTTTGGCTGTTTCGCTATCTTAGCCTCACCCCGTCTTAGCCTCACCCCCTTAGTCCCCCTCTCCGACCTGCTTATCTGTGCCAATGGTTACACCTAACTGATCAGAGAGGGGGAGAGGTTTTGAGAGGTTGGCTTCGCCCCCCTCTCTCTTATACTCCCCTCTCCAGCCAATATAAACTCCGGTTTAAAACAATGCTTCAGGCCGGAGAGGGGTAAGGGGTGAGGCAAGACTATCAACCAAATGCAAATAGAACCATCGGGAACTATTATTGTCTCCGATGTAGCTTCATGCTATAATTTACGTGTCACTGGGGAGTAGTCTAGCGGTAGGACAGCGGACTCTGGATCCGTGAGCGAAGGTTCGAATCCTTCCTCCCCAGCCAGACGTAGTGAGTGGCGCATTCGTCTAGCGGTTAGGACATCGCCCTCTCAAGGCGAAGATCGCGGGTTCGAATCCCGCATGCGCTACCAATGACAAAATAACCCCCTGTTTTGAGGCTATATAAGCCGGACAGGGGGTTACTTTTTAGGGTTGTGCTAACGGTTTGCTAACCAACTCTGGCAAGGACGCCAACAAAATTGAACTAAGGCGGTTAATCGTAAGCCAATAGTGATTCAATCCATCGTGGTATACGTAGACCGTTTCTATATAGATTAGCAGCAATGAATAGGCCAATTATGGTAGCTGTGATTATTCCCAATCCACCAAAAATAACCACAATAACTGCAGTTTGAAGCCAGGGAACAACACCTCCGGAAAGTATTCCTACTAGCTCAAGGATTGATCCTAAGAAGGCTACTACGATAGTTGAAGCCAAGATATATCTCATGGCTATTCCTCTAAGATACCTGGTAACTAATGCTCCGAATTGTGTTCCGATTGAGGAGCCTAACAACATAATAAAGGCAGCGAAGATGATAACATTCCCGCTAAGAGTATGGCGGATGCTACCAAAAGCAGCAGAAAAGACAATCTGGAAAAGATCTGTCCCTACGGCCATAAATGAGGGTACTCCAATAAGATAAATCAGAGATGGCACCATAATAAATCCCCCACCAACACCGATAAATCCAGACAGTATTCCGGTGAATAGACCAATAATCAGAAGAAACCAAAGGGAAATAGTCACTCCCGATTGAGCAAAGTGCATCATGGGAGGTATATTTATTCCTTTTATTCTTCTTGCTAAAAGGAAAGCTCCTACATCCGCTGATGATATCTCCTCCGATGATATCACCTGGCTATCGATCACGGTATCAAGCTTAGCTTTAGTGTTAATAGCTTCCCGAAACATAGATAGACCTACTATAAACAGGATGCATATTAAGACGCTTAGTACGGCGGCATCGACTAAACCTAAGCCCTTTGTCCAATTGAGCAGTCTCACCCCGATTTCAACTCCCCCCATCATGAAGATCATCATCAAAGCTCCCAACTTCATATCCACATTACCCAGTTGCCTGTGTCTTAACGTACCAATTATGGAATTGCCCATTACCCAAGCCAGGCTCGTTCCTACCGCGTAGTTTGCTGGGAAACCAAGAGTGATAAGAGTTGGTGTTATCACAAATCCACCACCGACTCCCACGAAGCCACTCAAAGTGCCAACAGCTAAACCAAGAGGTACTAAAAAAAACAGATTGATATCAATACCCGGAATCATTATAAATACTATTATTACCGCTCGTTGAACTTGTTATCACCATCATCGGTGGATTTTTCTACATCAACTTTATAGCATACTAAGTCGGTTATCTTTTTTGTTAATAGGCCCAAAGTTATCCCCCACAGAATCATCAATCCTAAGTTATAGAGCACAGTGAGATATGCCTTTTCCGTTTTTGTCCAGCCAGACATCTCGAGATACATTCCAGTGGAGTTCCAGTCAATTACGTGCCAGATGATGGCCACGCAGATTAAGATACAGGCTACAACCCACAAAGCGGCGCTCTTTCGTTTTCTCATATTCAACTTAGCTAATAGTTAAGTTCACCTTGTCGTTATTACATATAACCAAGGTCCCTTAGCCTACTCATCATTTGTTCCTTATCCTGTCTTCTGCCAGTTCTCTCAGTTGTATTCTCAAGGTCTTGCTCCCATGCTGGAACTCCTGGCTCAGCAATGGCACTGGTAGTCTTAGCACCTAGGGAACGATACCCCTGTTCATAAAGAGTGCAATACGGGATCTTGAACACCTGATAGGTATCCCAGAGCAACCTCTCGGTGAAATGCAAGATAGGCTTAATGCGCATATGCTCAGGTATCAAATGGGCAGCTTCTTTTTTCTCGAAATAATCGTCTTCAGTTCTAGCTGCTTGCTCATCCCTGCGGAGACCTTGAAAGATAGCTTTCACATTGTGTCTCTCAATATACATATTGAACATAACTGTCTTCATAAGGTGATTACCGGTATATGATTCTGCTTCGAATGTAAATGCATCTTCCTCAAAATTGATTCGCTTTAGCTCAGCCTGATTTCTTTCATTCAAGTCGGCTACTTTAACTGTTGCCATAAGTTCGCCACCAGCTGCTTTAATAACATCGTCATTACGGCACCACTCAAGATCAAGGTTCCATTCTTTGGCATATTTCTCCATAAAATCGTGAATCTCTTGAAATACATCGAACTCGTCAATTGTCATGACCTTGGGCAATTTGATATTATCCTCCTGGCATACCTGGCGGATAATCCATAGGGCCAAGCCACTATCTTTGCCACCTGTCCAGGTGATTGCCATATCTTCTACTTTATACTGTTTAAACGCGTCACGGATAACCTCTTTTGATTTGTCAACTGCTTCGATGCATCTTTTTTCTTTATCGCTGTTAGTCATTTAACACTCTCCTTATTTAGTTATTTTTATTTATTGAGCCATCTTCTTACTTTGGGTTTTAACCTGCCTTTTAACCTGTCGGTTTCAGACGAGGTACCAATGATGTTACTCAACTCCTTTGGATCCTCTTTAAGATCATACATTTCCCAACTGTCAAGGTTGGCACGGTAGATTATTTTTGAATCTCCTTCGCGGTAATAGTAAATATCCTTTTCGATATCACCGCCCTTCTTACTGTGCTGGTCAATGGCTTCACCATAAATCCCACACTCAGGGTGATTCTCAAATGGAAGCAGGGAATGACCTTCAAAGTTGTCTACCGGGTCTAGCCCGAATAGGTGTATTATTGTAGGCGGTATATCAACGTTACTGACCAGAGTGTCACAGATTACACTTTTCCCAGTTCCATATATAAGTAGTGGTATATCTATTAGCTCACCATACATTTTGTCATCATGAGAAAGACCCCCATGCTCGTTGAATTCATCACCGTGGTCACTGGTTATAATAACTACCGAATCTTTCAGGAAACCGAGCTTATCCAGGGTATCAAAGAACTGCTCAATATAAGTATCTACTTCCCTGATGTGTATGTCATAGAGCTTCTTTAGAAGTTCTACTTTATCAGAGCTGGAAACATCTCTTTTTAAAAGAGTATTCTGAAATAGGCTGTACATTTCATCCTGGCTAACGGTGATCGAAGGATCTACCATCTCAATATACTTCTTTTCTGGTATATAGGGCTCATGGACATCCATATAGTGAAGCCACAGGAAGAATGGTTTACTAGCACCATCTTTGACATGCCCAGACAACCAATGATTTACCTTAGTATTTATAACATTGCCCCTGATATAGGGAATCCTGGGTTCAACCTCATCATCCATAGAATCATAGAAGACGTCCCAGCCTCGATTCCACCCGAAGTATTCGGAAATATATGGATTTGAATGAAAGGCAGCAGTAACGATCCCTGCCTCATGAAGAGGTTCGGAAACCAATGTACGTCTAGGTGAAAACCCTTGCGGTTTCCCATATTCAAGGAAATATGAAGAGGTTAGCAATCCCGGAAACGATGCCTGTGTATAAGGTCCACTTGATTGTCCCTTGGTGAATATTATGCATTCATCCAATATAGAATCAATAAAGGGGGTTAATCCATTTTTATTGCCATATGCTCCAAGGACATCCTTTCTGGTGGCATCCAGTGTCAATAGAATAACATTCTTCATTTCAGAATCTTACTTTTATAATATTTGACCAAAATATCTATCACTTCTTTTCGGCTAAATTCCTCGGGAGGTCTCTCATCTCTGGATAAAATCTGGCGAAGTTCTGTTCCGCTTATTGCTAGATGGTCTTCATTAGCATGAGGACAAGTTTTAGGCGAGGCCATTGAAGCACATTTATTGCACCAAAAAGTTGTATCCAGTTTTAAAGGTTGTATGTATAAATCATCGGGCTTAAGCTCATCAAAAATAATCTGCGCATCAAAGGGGCCGTAATAGCTGCCAACACCAGCGTGGTCTCGGCCTATAATAAGATGACTACAGCCGAAATTTTGACGTATGATTGCATGCAAGATTGCTTCTTTTGGCCCCGCATATCTCATCTCCATAGGATAGACCTTTAATATTACCCTATCTTTGGGGTAATAGTTATCCAGTAGCGCCTGATAGCACTCCATTCTAACCTCAGCCGGGATGTCTCCTTCCTTAAGCCTACCTACGATAGGGTGAATAAAAAGACCATCGCAAACCTCCAATGCAATTTTCGTTAGGTATTCATGCGAACGGTGCAGGGGATTACGTGTCTGAAAAGCAGCTATTGTTTTCCAACCCTTATCAGCAAATATCGCCCTTGTTTCTGCAGGTCGTGCAAACTCAGTAAATCTCTGTGGATAGCCACCCTCACTCAGTATCTTGACCGGCCCACCCAAGTAAACCTCACCTTGCCCATATATCTTCTGGACTCCGGGGTGTTGCTCATCGTCCGTACCAAATACCTGAAGGGCTTCAACTTCCTTGTCATAGAAGTATTTCTCTTCAACAATCATGCTGCCCGCAATCTCATTGTCATCCGGATTCAGCAATGCTATTTTCTCACCCTCATTAATCCTGTCAGCTTCCTCTTTTGAAGTCGAGAGGGTTATAGGAATCGGCCAGAGCAGACCATCTACTAAGCGCATCTCCTCGACAACCCTCTGGTAGTCTTCCTTTCCCAAAAATCCTTGGAGAGGGCTGAATGCTCCCATTGCCAGCATGATAAGATCAGACAACTCCTTTGAGCTTAAGGCGATCACAGGCAGTGACTGAGCCTCTTTGAGCAATTCTTCTTTCTCATTAGCTCCAGCTAATAACGGTATTAATTTGCCTCCATGTGGAGGTATTGATTCAACCATGCTTATCCTCTTAAAGGTAATATATTTACCAAAATATTAGTCGGGAACGACCCATTTAGGTTATAATAGCACCCTTCATACTTTGTCAAGCACTTTATACAGGTCTTCTGAAATATATAAAATATTGGGATTAGCTCCATCAACAATTAAGTAAATCGTGCAATGAAGATAATAATCGCTTGAAAAGTGCAATGTTTTATTAAACAATGTAGACATCTGTAAACTCCTCAAGTTTAGCACGTGTCCCTGTCGATCGTCCCTTTATAATTCTAGAAGCTCAAACTCCTTGACTTGATTGCTGATGAGATCAAACAAAAAAGGCCCGCTTTGGATTATCCTCCATTATTTTGTTAATCTGTTCTTCTTTCTTGCACTTCTGCGGCATTATTGGTACGGCGTATCAGTATTTCAGCCTGACTAATTTCTCTCTGTCTGTAAAACACATTTATATTTTTGTTTAGATTTAGTCATGAAATTACCTGAACGTCTTTTCTATTACAAAATAACAACTGCAAAGATTGCCAATTTATACCTTGAATCATGTCAATCGAGTGAAAAGCATTTCAAGACATGTTCCTCATTTTAATGCTCCGTATTTTTATCGTTAATAATTCAAAAAAGCTGATTTCTTGCCACTTAATATGAACATCATCGTTATAAATATCAGATAAAACCTTATAAATTAATCTGGGGTAGCGACAGTGCCGACTTTACACAACAAGTAAACGCTATATCAAAATGCCTTAGCTAGATATACTTCAATGAGTTCCGGTTTATCAGACTCAAAAGCAGATTTGAGTGTATCTGCGATTTCATTAGGGCGTTTCACCTTATGCCCCCTGATACCCATTGCTTCGGCAATTTGGCAGAAATCAATTCTCGGTTGCTCAAACTCCATTCCCATAAATCTTCTCTTCGCTTTATCTCCCATCACAAGCATTTTGGAAATTTTAACTTGGCCGTATTCCGCATTAGCGCATATTACATATTTGACCGGAATATTGTAATGAGCGGCCGTCCAGAGGCTTTGTATAGACCACATAGAACTGCCATCCCCACATACAGCAATAACAGGTTTATCAGGAGCAGCCAATTTAACACCCAGCGCCCCCGGCATCCCCCACCCAATACTCCCACCCCCACGGGCCCTTTGAAAGCTTTTCGGCTCGTTGAAACCTAACATCTGCTGTAGTGTAGCAGAGCACGTCCAGCAATCATCCACAACCAAAGTGCCCGGCTTTATGATATTCTTTAATTCCTGCATCAGTCTTGATGGGGAAATCGGAACATTGTTTTTTCCCTGGTCTGCTTTGTTTAGAAAAGCCTTTGATAATCCTTCTTTCTCCGCTGCTATACTTTTAGCTCTCACTCTGGCCTCACTTTGTGCTTCTTCAGGCATTTTCTCTTTTAAAATATCACAGATTTCCGTTAAAACTATCTTTATATTCCCTTGAATACCTGATGCTACCGGATAATTTTTACCTATTTCCTTCGGATTATCGTCGATATGTATAACTTTAGTTGTATTACTTACAACAGATTCTTTTAAATACAGGTCAGGGCTAAAAAATGGAGAACCAATTATTAGCAGCACATCTACCGATTTAAGTACTGCTTTAGCCTCAATGCTACTAATATTGATTGTCCCTAGATATTGTGGATGATTGACTGGAAAATTTACATCAGACATCCAGGTCTGGTAAACCTTCGCGCCGACCAATTCAGCAAATTTTACCAACTCAGTTAGTGCATCATTTCGGGCTACTCCACTATCAGTGATAATAGCAGGATTTTTAGCATGCTTAAGAAATTCAACTGCTCTGTTGATTGCTTCTATATCAGGCCGCAATTTATTGAAGGGCGGCGTATTGGATTTATCCTCAAAATCAATATTCTCGTCTAATACATTTTGAGGCAATGAAACAAAGACCGGTCCTGTCGGAGGATGCATAGCCTCTTTAAACGCTCGACGGATAACTCGCGGAATATCCTCGGCATGGAGAATCTCGGTACTCCACTTGGTGAATTGGCTGACCATCCCAACCAGATCTCCTGTTAGACGAGGATCCTGCATAAAGATTCTTGTATCCTGCTGTCCGGCGGTCACCAATAGCGGTACTCCTCCGGTGTAAGCGTTACGAAGCATGGGGATCGACGCAGACAGGCCTGTATCAGTATGCAAATTCACTACGCCTACTTTATCTGCTGTCCGTGCATAGCCTTCTGCCATGCCCATGGCAACAGTTTCATGAAGCCCGAGAATATACTTTATCTCAGGATGATCTTCCAAAGAATCCATAAAAAGAACTTCAGTAAAACCCGGAAGGCCAAAGATATATTCTACTCCCTCATAATGCAACAATTTCATTAAAGCTTCCCTGCTTGTCATTATCGCCATATTCGCTTTTCATCCCTATCTTTTAAAGGTTTTTATATGCATTTCATTAAGACAAGTAATACTACCAAATATCAATGATAGTAAAGCTTCCATATTAACAACACATTATACATCGCTATAAGACGTAATGGCTTGAGAAAAGTCTATATTTTCTCACTGAACTGGCCGCCTGAATGGATGATCTCTTCCATATTCTCATATATTAGCTCAGTCGGTGTTCTTCCTGTTTGCTTCGACTCCTCCAGAAGCTTCCTGAGGTTAGGCCCACATATTCGTTCAACCCTAGGCTTAATCATCTCAAAGGAGGCATCTTCCTGGAATGTCCACTCCGCCCAGGCCTTGATACAGCCGCCTGGATTGTGTGCCCAATCAACTATAAAGAGAATACCAGCGTCAGCGACCTTTCTGGCTAGCTTTACCTCTTCCTTCTTACTGGCTGCGCTGAGCTGATTATTGGCTGACCCCATAATGATTTTAAACTTAAACTGGGAAAGCCGCTCCTCGGTTATCACGGCACCCATAGCGCAAGGGGAGAATATCTCTGCAGCCACACTATAGATATCATCGGGGGCAACGTAGTCAACCACATCCTTGCCCCACTTCTCCTGTAATTTGTTGACCTTGGACATGTCTATATCAGTTACAATGAGCTTGGCACCACCGTTTAGCAGATGTTCAGCCAGCGGGAAACCCACAGCCCCCAGGCCCTGAACGGCTACCTTTTTACCGGTGACTTCCCGACTACCATAGATGAAGTCACAGTCTTCCTTTATAGCTATATATTCACCATAGGCGGTGATCTGCCCTGAGGTTCCCAGAGTTGGGGTTGGCCGTCCATCCGTATAATTCACAGTGTACCTATCCCGTATAACCGCCGCCATTTCAAGGGAAAGATTCATGTCGGGCCCAGTAATGGAGCGGCTTCTATCACTAACATAAGCAAGGAAGCCTAGGGTTTCCAAGTCATCAGCCTTTACCGGCGCGCATTGCAACAATATCTTGGAGCCACCATAAGGTATTTGTGATATAGCGTTTTTATAAGCCATGGCCCGGGAAATGTTGATACCATCCACTATGACGCCTATCTCAGGTTCTTCAAGCTCGTGACGCCGCGTAGCCCCGTTGCGTATTGCGTGCCGCCTGTTTTGTATGCCCAAGGTATTAGCGTGTTTGCAATACATGACTCTTATGTTATTCTTACGGTTGTAATAGAATTCAATACCGTGGTGCTTACCCTTTCTAAGCCGTTCCTCGATACCAGCAAGATAATCTCTCAGGCCGTGTTTATTAAAGGCCTCGCGTAAGACTTCTGTTCCTACCGCTTTGTAATCTTCAGTCAGAATGTCCTCATAGGTAAAATCAACCATATACTTATCCCATCTTCTATCATTCTCCCACTCCTTTAATCCCCTCATTAGAAACTTATCTTCATTCCTATTGTAAAAGATCTCCAAAGTGGTTAAGTCTTCCTTCTCCATAAGACTGAATATGCCATTATTCGCCATTTTCCCTGCCTCCTTTGAATACTAAGTAAAGCCCTTATTTTTCACATCTTGCTATCTAGGCAAACCTCAACCAGGTTAGCCTTATCCGTATTCAGAGCGCTCCTCAGCGCCGTTCTCAACTTTTCCGGGCGCTCCACTTTTTAGCTGGTACTCCCATAGATTGTGACAACTAACAGAAATCGATTCTAGGTTCCGATAACTCTGTTCCACTGTGCAAAACACCAGCAGCCAATGGAATTAATAGCCAAGGTTACGGAGGCGTTTTTCCAAGGCTGCTTCTTTCTCCTCCTCGGATGTATCGTTAACGTGCACAAACTTAAATCCGCTCTTTCTCTGTAGTACCAAATCGAAAGCTTCCGTGTCCAATGTCCTTCCCTGCAATCCTTTATAGTCGGGAGCAAAGCGATAGGCCCGGAATATCTGATCTGTCCAGCCATAACCTTGGACATTGTTGTAAAAGGGGCTATGAAA
>DATLAD010000131.1:0-2785 GCA_035527575.1 Dehalococcoidales bacterium | reverse complement strand
CCGCTATATCGGCGCGGGGGACAGGCCGCCCACGTTGAGCCGACTCGGCACGCAGGAGTGGAATAGAACGAAGCAGCGGGCCAAGGAAGCGGCAGAGGTACTCGCCCGGGAGCTTCTGGCACTTTACGCTTCGCGGGAGGTCGTGCCGGGTTTTGCCTTCTCCCCCGATTCGCTGTGGCAGCAGGAGCTGGAGTCGGCCTTCCCTTACGTCGAGACGCCCGACCAGCTCGAGGCGCTGCAGGAGGTCAAGGCGGACATGGAAAAGCCCCGCCCCATGGACCGCCTCGTCTGCGGGGATGTCGGCTACGGCAAGACCGAGGTAGCCATCCGGGCGGCTTTCAAGTCGGTCATGGACGGCCGGCAGGTCGCCGTGCTGGTGCCGACCACCGTGCTGGCGCAGCAGCATTTCGACACGTTCTCCGAACGACTGGAGGCCTTCCCGGTGAAGGTCGAGGTGCTGAGCCGGTTCCGCTCTCCGGCAGAGCAGCGTGAAATCGTCGACGGGCTGGCCAGCGGCGCGGTCGATATCTGCATCGGCACCCACCGCCTGATACAGAAGGACGTGGCTTTTAAGAATCTAGGGTTGCTCGTCATCGACGAAGAGCAGCGCTTCGGCGTCAATCACAAGGAGCACCTGAAAAAGATGCGGCGGGAGGTCGACGTGCTGACCCTGAGCGCCACCCCGATTCCCCGCACCCTGCACATGTCCCTGGTGGGGGTGAGGGATATGAGCACCATGGAGACGCCGCCGGAGGAGCGCCTGCCCGTGAAGACGTACGTCGCCGAGTATAACGACCACCTGGTCAGGGAGGCGATACTGAGGGAGCTGGAGCGCAACGGCCAGGTATTTTTCGTGCACAACCGCGTGCAGAGCATCGCCATGATTGCCGCCGACCTCCGGGAACTGGTGCCGGAGGCGGAGGTAGCCATCGCTCACGGGCAGATGCCGGAAGAGCAGCTTGAAAAAGTAATGAACGATTTCACCCGCGGTAAAGTGGATATCCTGGTCTGCACGACGATTATAGAGTCGGGACTGGACATGCCCAACGCCAACACCCTGATTGTCAACCGGGCGGACAGGTTCGGGCTGACGCAGCTTTACCAGCTTCGGGGTAGGGTGGGACGCGGGGCCAACCTCGCTTACGCCTACTTTCTGTACGACGGCGGTAAGCGCCTGACGCCCGTGGCTCACCAGCGTTTGCGGACGATTTACGAGGCCACCGAGCTCGGCGCCGGGTTCGGCATAGCCATGAAGGACCTGGAAATCAGGGGCGCCGGCACTTTGCTCGGCCCGAGGCAGAGCGGGCACATCACCGCCATCGGCTTCAGCCTCTATACCCGACTCCTCGCGGACGCTGTCGAGGAGCAGAAAGCGTTAATGGCCGGGGCGCCCAGGCCGGAGCCCAAACTCCCCCCGCCCACCGTCGATTTACCCCTGGACGCCTTTATCCCCGGGGACTACGTCACCGATGTCGAGACGCGGCTGGAGCTTTACAAGACTTTAGGGAATGTAGAAACGGCGGAGAAGCTGGACGATGTTTTGAAGGAATACACCGACCGCTTCGGCACGCCGCCGCCGGAGGTGGACAATCTTTTCTACGCCCTGCGGATTAAAGCCCTGGCGGCTAAAGCCGGTATAGAGTCCATCTCCACCGAGGAAAGCCAGATAATCTTAAGACGCTTCCAGGGCATCCCCTTCGATGCTCATAAATTTATGCAGACCCTGACCGACGGCGTAGCCGTAGGCCGCACGCAGATAAGGATAAACTATAAGAAAATTTTTAGAATCTGGAAAAAAGTGTTGGAGGGGGTTATTAAGGGGCTGTTGACATAAGATATATTTATTTTAACCAAATAGTCAAGACGCGATGAAATTAATTATTATTCCTGTAACTATCAAAACGGCGGAATATATAGAAAAGTAATTAGTCTTTGTTTTTTTCTCATTGATACGGAGTTTATTATTTGGTCGGATTAGATTAATTATCCAGCAAGGCCAATAGAGTAGCACTACTAAAAATATAGTAAGTAACAATATAAAAGTAACAAGCGGTGTCCTAATCCAATTTGACCAGAAATACATAGATAGCAATTTAAAAGTAAGTCCAGGTTCCTGCTGCATAGCAGTAAGGATATCTGTTTTTGTAGTTGTTTTATTGGGATAAAGTATCTTGAAACGTAAAGCCGCTTGGTTACAGGCAGAATATATGTTATTGAGAAGAATAATAACACCCCACAGAACAAGTAATAATACCGGGAAATAAAATATTGATAATAGTCTTAAAATAAGGAATAACCAAAATCCGATGCTTAATGCAAAGGTTAAAAGAAGTAAGAATAGAAAAATTAATGATAAATCCCAGCTTTCAAAAATAGTCCTTTTATTAATGCGGTTTTCAAACCATAAAATATTCTCATCACTTGGAAACATTAATCTCAGGAACGCAGGTATAAGCACCAGCGCTGCCTTAAAAAGTGAATAATTAAAAACGCGTTCAACCAAGATATGGCATCCAGCGAAAACGCCAAGAATACTTATAGCTAGACCGATGAATTCTAATGGTGTTTTAAATTCATACATTTTTTATATGCTTGTTTAAGTAATATTTGTTGCTAGCAAATATTATATGTAAATCAAGAAAAAATCAATAAGATTCATTTCATATTATAAATAAACTCGATATCTCCCAGCAGGCAGTTTAAGAGGGGCGCCAGCCCCTCTTTATTTTTCCTCCCCCTCTCCTGCTGAAAGCCTTGCTAGGAGAGGGGGACACAGGGGGTGAGG
>DATLAD010000130.1:0-10058 GCA_035527575.1 Dehalococcoidales bacterium | reverse complement strand
CTCACCGAAGGGCGCCTTCGGGACCACCAAGTATGACGAATTCGATGAGACCGACCTCGATAGCCAGCGGTTCAGAATCCTCGGTTCCGCCAATTTCACCGGGTTTGCCATGGCGGCACAGAGACGCATGCAGCAGTACGGACTGACCGAGGAAGACCTTGCCCGGCAAAAAGTCAAGGCGAGCAAATTCGGCTCGCTCAACCCCAATGCCCGCTATCATAAAATATATACCGTAGAAGAAATATTGAACTCCCCCATGGTGGCCTATCCCCTGCATCTCTATCAGGTATGCGCCACCAGTGACGGCGCCGCCGCCTGCGTGGTATGCAGTACGGACGTGGCCAGAAAATACACCACCAGGCCCATTATCCTGGCCGGTATCGGGGCTTCCAACCCGCAGTACCCCGCACCCGGCATGGGCGGTTTCGGCAGCGACTTCAGTGAAGTCCCGCCTCCGAACGAGAACGATGCCGGCATAAAATCGACCAGGAAGGCTTACGAGGAGGCCGGCATCGGGCCCGAGGACCTGGACGTGGTAAGCGTCTACGACCTGACCGGCGCCATGGAAATCCAGTGGTACGAAGATATCGGGCTCTGCAAGGAAGGCGAGGCTGAAAAACTGCTCAGGGAAGGCGCCACGTCAATGGGGGGCAGGATTCCGGTCTGCACCGACGGTGGCTGTACCTCCATGGGAGAGTGCATCCCGGCGCAGGCCCTCTCGCAGACCTATGAAATAGTGACGCAATTAAGAGGCGATGCCGGGCCAAGGCAGGTCGAGGGCGCCAAAATCGGCTTCTCGGTAAATTCGGGCAAATTGGGCAATTCCTCCGCCATAGTCTACAAGAGATAAAAACTTCGGGCTTGTTACAGCAGGCCTGGAGTTTTATTTGATGAACAAGCAGGGACTACAGGCTGTCTCTCACTAGCTTTGCCTGCAGTGCGGCCTGATATAAGGTAGACGAAAATACCCCACGAAACATGCCTGTAAACTTCAGGAGGACGAAGAATGGATTTTGAGCTTACCCCGGAAGAAAAGGCTTTCCAGAAGGAAGTCCGCGAATTTCTTGATGAGCATTGTACCGAGAAGGTCGTTGCTGAGACGGAGTCGATGTTGGGGGAGGGCCCTTACTCCAAGGAGCTTATCCGGAAAATGGGTGCGAGGAATATGCTGGCTCCCCGGTGGCCGGAGGAGTATGGCGGTCGCGGCATGGGCTTCATGGCGGAAACCATCAAGGTGCATGAGCTAACCTACCATCGCGGCCCGTTTCCCCTCGACGGCGTCGAGATAGGCAATACCCTTCTTATGTGCGGAACCGAGGAACAGAAAAATAAATTCCTGCCGGGTATTGCCCGCGGAGAGATAGAGTTCGCCCTCGGCTATACCGAGCCCAATGCCGGTTCCGACGTAGCCTCGGTGCAACTCCGCGCCGTGGACAACGGGGACAAGTTTATCCTGATCGGGCAAAAGATATACAACACCGAAGCCCACTTTTCCGAATATCACTGGCTGCTCACCAGGACCGACCCCTCCGCCGAAAAAAAGCACCGGGGTCTTACCATGCTCATGGTTGATTTAAAGAGTCCCGGCATTACCATACGCCCGCTGGTAACCTCGGCCGGCCTGAGGACCAACGAGGTCTTTTACGAAGACGTGCACGTTCCTAAAGCAAATATGGTAGGAGAGAAAAACGGGGGCTGGGCGGTCATTATGAGCGCTCTCTACGGCGGCATGGGCGGAGGGTCGTCCGGGGCGAGCCGGTTTCATTTTGAAACATTGATGAAGTATCTTCTGGAGGAAAAACCGGAAATCGCGGCTGAGAACCCGTGGATTCCGGATGCCATGGCGGACATATATATTAAGCTGCACCTGATTGACGTGATAGGTTTAAGAGCCTCCGCCATGAGTGACCTGGGGCTGGCCACTCCCTATGATGGGCCGGTATCGCATATATTCGGCAATGAGTCCCGGCGGCAGTTCTGTAATGTCGTTATGCAAATACTGGGGCCTTACGGGCAACTTGCCGAAGGTTCCAAATACGCACCTCTGAGGGGCGTATTCCTGCGCCAGTACATGGACTCGCCGCGCTGGACGATTGTTCACGGCAGCAGCGAAATCCAGCGACTTGTCATCGCCACCCGGGGTCTGGGACTACCCAGGAAATAATACGCGGAAAGGAGTCATACATTGGACGTTAGACTCTCTGAAGAACAGGAAATATTAAGAAAATCAGCCCGTGACTTCTTATCCGATAAATGCCCCAGGACGCTGGTCAGGGAAATGGAACAGGACGAGAAAGGCTATTCGCCGCAGCTGTGGAAGGAGATAGCCGACCTGGGCTGGATGGGGCTGGCATTTCCGGAAGAGTACGGCGGCGGCGGTATGAGCTTCCTCGACCTGGCCATACTCCTGGAAGAGATGGGGCGGGTCTGTTTCCCCGGGCCCTTTTTCTCCACGGTGATTCTCGGGGGACTGCCCATCCTGGATGCCGGCAGCGATACGCAAAAAAAGAAGTACCTGCCCGATATCATCAGCGGTAAAGCTATCTTCACCCTGGCATTAACCGAGGCCAGCGGTAAATACGATGCCGCCTCGGTTAAAGCTAAAGCCACACCCGATGGCAGTAACTATGTCATCAACGGCATCAAGCTCTTCGTCCCCGATGGTAACGTTGCCGATTACTTTCTGTGCGTGGCCAGGACCGATGATAAGGCTAAGAAGGCCGAAGATGGCATTACCGTTTTCATCGTCGATGCTAAAACCTCCGGCATAAGCACCACTGTGTTAAAAACCATCGCCAGGGATAAACAATGCGAGGTGGTGTTCAAAGACGTCAAAGTACCCAAAGAAAATATCCTCGGCGAACTGAACCGGGGTTGGGACGTAATACGGAAAACAATCGAGCGGGCCGCCATCGCCAAGTGCTGTGAGAGCGTGGGGGGCATGCAGGCGGTACTGGATATGACCGTGCCCTATGTCAAAGAAAGAGTCCAGTTTGATGTCCCCATCGGTGTCTTCCAGGCGATACAGCACCATTGTGTCAATATGCTGGTAGACGTTGAGAGTTCGCGGGTAATCGCCTACGAGGCGGCCTGGAAGCTGAGCAACGGCCTCCCCTATTCCAGGGAAGCAGCCATGGCCAAAGCCTGGGTAAGCGATGCCTACCAGCGCGTCGTCGCTTTAGGCACGCAATCGCACGGGGGCGTCTCTATTATAGAAGACCATGATATGCCGTTGTATTTCCGGCGGGCTAAGGCCGCCGAGATTGCCTTCGGCGATGCCCGGTCCCACAGAAAAACTGTAGCCCGGAATCTTGGCTTTAAAGTTGCCTGAACAATTAAATGATTATGTGAGAATGTTTAAAATAATTGATGTCATTCCCGCGGGAGCGGGAATCCAGAACTCCAACACTGTCATTCTGGCGAAGGCCAGAATCCAGGGGGGAGCAGGGGGTCTGGATTCCCGGGTCAAGCCCGAGAATGACATCTATATAAGGCACCGCACCTAACTTGATTTTTGGTTAGATGCGTATTAAAATCACGTTGCTGTAACGATATTACTTTTATTGGCGAAGGAGGGGGCTCATGGCGAAATTTGCGGTACGGCCGTTCGGTGGACCGGAGGCAGTTGACTGGTCGGAGAGAATAAACACCGCTCGCATGAGAGTGGAAAGGCTAGCCAAAGCCCAGGCTTCCCTGAAGAAACACGGAATAGCCGCCTGTCTGCTGATGCGACCCGAGAACATGCGTTATGTGACGAGCACCAAGGCGGTGAACTTTATTGACCAGCTCAGGTACTGCGTAGCTTTTGCGGAACACGACCCCATAGTTTACGAGATGCCGCCCGGCAATCTCTTCGGGGTGTGCCCCTGGATTAAGCCGGAGAATCTCAAGCTCGCCGTGCTGTGGGCCGATGAGGCCTGCGGTCCGGATGCCACCTGGGAAAGGGCCCAGAAATTCGCCCGGTCCATCAAGCAGGACCTGAAAGAAAAGGGCCTGGAAAAGGAGAAGCTGGGCGTCGACAAGCTGGATGAGCCCGGCCAGCGGGCGCTGAGGGAGGCGGGCATAGAGACCGTCGATGTCATGCCGGCGATGCTGCAGGCACGGGCGGTAAAGACAGAAGACGAGATTAACTGCCTGATGATGGCGGTAGCCATATCCGAGGCAGGCTGGTACGCCCTGTACGAGGCTCTCAAGCCGGGCGTCCTGGGCCGGGACCTCATCGCCATAGCCAACAAAGCCATGTACAGCGCCGGGGCCGAAGACGTCTGGGGTGTCCTGGGAGGCGCGCGCAACACCGGTATCGTACAGGTGGGCGACGTCATCACCGTCGACTTCTGCCGCATTACCTACCTTGGATACAATACCTGCTACTACCGCAACATCATTGTCGGCCGCAAGCCCAACCAGAAAGAGATGGACATGCACAAGAGGAGCTACGAGCGGGTGTACAACGTCATCGAAGCCATTAAGCCCGGGGCCACCACCGCCGATGCCGCCAAACACTGGCTGCCCGCCAAGGAGAGGGGCTACCCCACCGAAGAGTATACCTGGTGCGAGGACCTGGCCCACGGCCTGGGGCTGTGGCTCTACGAATACCCGACCATCAACCGGCTCTGGTCGTTCGATTACCCCATGACCCTGGAAAAGGGCATGACCATGGCCGTGGAGGCCATGGAGTTCGACCCGGCGGTGGGGAGAACCAAGCTGGAGGAGATGATTGTGGTCGGCGATAATGGCGCCGAGATTATGACCAAGATGCCGGTTAAGGATATGATGATAGCGAGTCCCATAATTACTGCCTGATAAGCCCGATAAAGGCTTTTAGGATTGGAAATTAGAAAGGAGGTACTCTCGTGACTTTTTCTCAGGTTCCCAAGAAATGGGATAGTGAGGCTGATGTCGTTGTGGTAGGTGGTGGCAATTCCGGTATACCGGCGGCCATTACGGCACATGACAAAGGGGCCAAGGTAATAGTACTGGAGGCCTCGACCGGCATGGCCAGCAGTCTGGCCATGATTGCCGGCGGTACGCCCTTCGCCGGTACAGACTTCCAAAAAGAACAAGGTGTTGAAGATTCGGCAGACCAGATGTATGAGGAAGCTCTTGAGGTTGGTGGCGGTTCTCCGGAACTGTGGAGGGCCATAGTCGACCGGCAGCTGGAAGTCTATTACTGGCTCAAATCAATAGGCGCCAAACCGGAGGCGTTGCAGCTGGCTCCGGGGCATAAGGTGAGGCGCTCGATACGATTCGAAGGCCACGGCAACGGTCTCTGTCAGATCCTCAGGAAGGCCGCCGAAAAGGCAAAAATCGATATCAGACACAAGCACCGCGCCAACAGACTCATCGTCGACCCCGGAACGGGCAGGGTCATCGGCATCACGGCCAAAACCGACGGTAAGACCCTGAACTTCAGGGCCAAAAAAGCGGTCATTCTCACCACCGGCGGCTTTTGCCAGAACCATGACCTGGTTAAAGAATATGGCCCGGCATACGCCGACCTGATAGCGACAGCACCCCCCACGCACCAGGGTGACGGACTGAAAATGGCTCTGGCGTTAGGCGCGGCAACGGAAGGTATCGGACTGGCCGTTTGCCCTTCCCTGCCGGTATGCGTCGAGACCGGTCACCCCTTATCAAGCACGGGCTTCGGTGGTATTGCCGTGAACAAGCATGGGCAGAGGTGGGCCAATGAGGCGACCAGCGACCTGAACTCATACACCATGAGGTATAAGGAAATTATCCAGCAGGACCCGACCGGGCTGCACTTTACGATTTATGACGAAGGTGGCAAGCAGGCTAACCCTTATCCGACCAAGCCGCGCGAAAAGATATATTCGGCCAACACCATCGAGGAGCTGGAAAAAATCCTCGGCATTACCGCCGGAGGACTCAAGAAGACCGTAGAAGAATATAACTCCGATTTAAAGAAGTACGGCTACGACCGGAAGTTCGACCGGAGGTTGTGGGGGATGGCTCATCCGGGCGAGCCGCCTCGTCCCCTGGATAAGCCGCCGTACTACGGTGTCAGGTGTAAAGTCTGCCTGACTTCGATGAAGGGCGGCCTGAAAATCAATGCGAAGAACCAGGTAATCAACCAGTTCGGCGATGCTATTCCCGGGCTCTACGCGGCCGGTGAGATAGCCGGGGGCCTGATGGGCATACCCTCGCACTACTATACCGGGACCATGACGGTTCAATGCTTTACCCAGGGAAGAATCGCCGGGGATGTCGCCGCCGACGAACCCGGTGGCTAAAAACCCGTATTAAGCACGTCATTACCGGGTATTGAAGGCGGGATAAAGAAATAAGAAAATAATGAAGTGGCAGGATAAATACCGCGATAAGTTAATAACGGCCAAAGTAGCGGCTGGACTCATCAACTCCGGCTCCGATGTCATCTTTGCCATGATGGACCAGCCCAAGGACATTATAGTGGAAATAGCCAGGCGGGCCGGTGAGTTGGAGAACGTGACCCTGACCTCTCACTGGGTTGAGGACTTCCCCTTTCTTCACCCCAGCCAGTATCCTGAAATGGAAAAGGCGTTCCGTATCAAAGACCCCATGACCCTGAGGACCACCCGGGAAGAGGTACGGAACAAGAAAATCGACTGGCAACCGACCGTCTTCGGGCTGAGCAACGGCGAGAGGCAGCAGTGCCCCGACCGTGGGCGGCTGTACCACTATAAGGACTGCTTCTTCTTCAAGCTCACCCCGCCCGATGAAAACGGCCGCTGCAGCTTCGGGCCGCACCCCTGGTACACACCGACCGTTTGCAGGACCGCTAAAGTAAAGGTTGCCGAAATCGACCCCCGCCTTACGTGGGTATACGGTGAATACGTCAACGTAGATGACATAGACTACCTTGTCGAAGCGCCCGAAGAGGGAGAACTCAGGGGCAAGGAAATCCTGGGCATGACGCCTTCTGACGAAGAGTGGGAGCTCTCCCAGGTCATCGGCGCCAATGCCGCCTCCCTTGTCAAAGATGGCGATACCGTCCAGATTGGGGTGGGCACGGCCGCCGAAGCGATTATGGGCTTCATGGCCGAGAAAAACGACCTCGGCATCGATAGCGAGGTTATCTATTCCCAGACGATAGACCTGGTCAAGCGCGGCGTTATCACCGGAAAATATAAAACCCATGACACCGGCCAGGTAACCGCCGCCAACCTTCAGCTCTACGGCTACGACCAGCCTGTCAGCATCGAGTCCCGGGAATATGTCAGGGATAATCCCGCCTTCCTGTTCCGGGATATCTCCACCCAGTGTCACGTCCCCAGAATCGCCGCACAGGAAAACATGGTAGCCATTAACAATATCCTGTCGGTCGACCTCCTGGGACAGATCGTCATTACTCACCTCGGTTCAACGCCGATTACCGGACCCGGGGGACAGGTGGACTTCTGTATCGGCGCTCACTATTCTAAAGGGGGCCGCTCCATTTCCATGCTGAAGTCTACCGCCCTCGATGGTAAGGTATCACGGATAGTACCAAAATTCGAGGCGGGCACGGTAATAATGATTCCCATGGTTTACCTCGACTACCTGGTTACCGAGCATGGCATCGCCAACCTGGACTGCAAGAGCCGGCGTGAGAGGGCGGAAGCCATAATCTCGGTGGCCCACCCCGATTTTCGGGATGAGTTGAGGCAGGCCGCCAGGGAAATGTTCTACCCGTAGCATGGCGTGAGGTGCCGCAGTGCTAATATATAAAAAGGGGCAGATAAGTAAATATACAGTTTAAGGTTATTCCCGGGTAATATTATGCTTGCCTGAGAATCTTTCATTTGGTAATAACTGAGGAGGTAGATATAGTGCAGATTAAAAGAGAGCTAACCAGGATAGTCGGCGCGGAAAATGTCTCCGATGAGCCCGAAGCACTTCTATCTTATTCCAGGGACTGCAGTCTCAGTACTCCCCGCACCCCCAATTATATCGCCAGGCCGAAGAATACAGAAGAGGTGCAGAATGTCGTCAAGCTGGCCAACGAAAGCGGGATACCAGTCGTGCCCTGCAGCTCCGGCATCCACTTTTACGGAAACACGATTCCGAATCTGGGCGGTATAATGCTGGATTTAAGGCGGATGAACAAGATTCTGGAGTTCGACCTGGATAACAAAATGGTAAGAGTGGAGCCAGGTGTTACCTGGGGCCAACTGCAGGCTGAGGCGGCGAAGCTTAAAATGATGGGCCTTTGCCCGCTGCTGCCCCACCCGCTCAAGTCCGTACTGACCAGCCACCTGGAGAGGGAACCCATGCTGATACCCAAGTTCGAGTATGCCGGCAGTATGGTAACCCTGGAAGTGGTGTTTCCCGACGGCCAGGCGTTCCGCACCGGCTCGGCCTGCGTGCCCGGCTTCCCTGACAAGAGCATGGCCGAAGGAGTCAATCCCGGAGGACCGGGGTACCTGTCTTATAACTGGCTTGTTCAGGGCGCCCAGGGGACGATGGGGGTGGTGACCTGGGCCAAGGTCAAGATGGCGCCCAGGCCAAAGATAAACAAGACCTTTTTTATGCAGTTTGAGAACCTCGATGACGCCGTACAGTTCGTCTACAACGTGCAACGGCGCATGATTGGCGAAGAGTGCCTCATATTAAACAGCGTCAACCTGGCGGCTATCCTGGCCAGGAAATGGCCCGGGGACTTCGATACTCTGAGGAGAATGCTGGCACCCTGGACCGTAATTCTGGTCTCCGGCGGAGGCTGGAGACGCCCCGAAGAGAAAATAGAATATGAAGAGGAGGGGCTGCGTGAGGCGACCGCCGAGCTCCATATCCCGGACCTGCCGACATCGCTGCCCGGTTTACCCGGAGTAGAAAAGACGTTGCCGGACATGCTTCGCACGGCCTGGCCCGAGAAGAAGACCTACTGGAAGTTCGCCAGCAAGGGCGCCTGTCAGGATATTTTCTTCTACACGACGCTGAACAGGTCGTCCGATTTCGTACAGGTTATGAGCCAGGTAGCCGCCGAGAACGGCTACTGTATCGACGACATAGGCATCTACATACAACCCATGGAGTACGGACGGTCCTGTCATTTTGAATGCAATTTCAGCTACGACCCGGCTAACCCTGATGAAATGGCGACGATTGATAACCTGTATGCCGAGGCTGCCGAGACCGCCATGGACATGGGCGGCTACTTTTCCAGGCCATACGGCGTGGTAGCAGATATGCTCTTCGATAAAGCCGCCAGCTATACACATGCTTTGAAAAAGGTCAAGAATTTGCTGGACCCCGGGAACATCATGTCCCCCGGCAGACTCTGCTTCTAGTCCAAATTAGATAACGTAAGTAGGTGAAAAAATGTTGAAAGTTGAAGAGTATAAACACCAGGCATCGACATGCGTGAGGTGCAGCTACTGCAAGTTCGTCGACCTCAACTGGGTGAAAAGCTCCAGGTTTTCCCGGCAGTGCCCGATAGACACGAGGTACAAGTTCAATCTGTATTCGGCACACGGTATGATGCACTCGGCCCTGGCTGAGCTTGACGGCAAGCTGGAATTCACCCCGAAACTCATGGACGCTCTGTGGCATTGCACCCTCTGCGGCGGCTGCGACATCAGGTGCAAACGAAACCTGGATGTCGAGGTGCTGCAGGTAATCGAGACACTGAGGTGCCGGTGCGTCGAGCAGGGAAATATCCTGCCCGAGCACAAGATGCTGGCGGATAACGTAAGGAAAAGCCACAATATCTACGGCGCCGACCCCAGGGCACGCCTGAACTGGATACCGAAAGACGTTAAGCCGGCCGCCAAAGCGGACATCCTCTATTTTGTCGGCGACCCCTCCTCGTACCGGCACCCGGAGATAGCCCGGGCTACCGCCAGTCTGCTGAGCAAAGCCGGCGTCAAGTTCATAGTCCTGAAGGACGAATGGAGCAGCGGCCACGAGCTGTTTGCCACCGGCCAGCTGGAACTGGCCAGAGAGATGGCCGACCATAATATTAAAGCTATCGAGGACTCCGGCGCCAAAACGGTGATAACCAGCGACGCCGAGGCCTACAAGACCCTCAAGGTGGACTATCCCAGGATTCTGGAAAAATCCACCGAAGATATGCC
>DATLAD010000129.1:0-12824 GCA_035527575.1 Dehalococcoidales bacterium | reverse complement strand
CCCGAGGGCTTCGCCGCTCTCATGGGCACGATGTGGGACGAGCTGATTGACGCCATGCCCTTCGGCATGGGCAAGATGATGCGCCTCATGGGTAAAATCCCCGGCGCTCTTAACCTGATGAAGCCGATGTTTCCCGTGCTGTTCCCCAGGCTCCTGCCGACGATGATGCCCAAGGTGATGCCGGTGATGCTGGCGAGGGTCGGCGAGCGCATCCCTATGCCCGACTACATGCGCGAACAGATGCCCGAACTGATGCCTAAAGTGATGGATAACCTCATGCCGCACATGATTGGCGATGTCGTTCCTCTGATTACGCAGCCGATGATCGACCACCTGCGGGGGCGGCAGAGCTAAAACGGCAGCAGGTTATACCTAATGCAGACTGAACTCTCATTATGTCTGTTAGATATTGCCGGCATATATAACGTATAATATATTGCATACCATGACTGCTTCGGATTCTGCAGGACTCAGCCGTAATAGCTTCTGGCGCTCCCTGTTTGCCGCCGACTCGATAGCCGTGATTGGCGCCAAGGATGTCGTCGGCTCGTGGGGATTTGATGCCCTGAAGTCAGCCATTGCCTCGACCAACGGGATAAAGAGGCAGGTCTATGCGGTGAATCCCGGTATAAAAGAGGTCCTGGGATTGACCTCTTACGGCACTATCCTCGACATACCCGGCACGGTTGAACTGGCGATTATCGTGGTGCCGGCCGGCATCGTGCCGTCAGTGCTCCGCCAGTGTGCGCAGAAGAAAGTTAAAGCGGCGGTCATAGTTTCCGCGGGATTTGCCGAGGTAGGCGAAGACGGCGCCGAATTGGAAGGGGAAATCGTAGAAATTGCCAGGCAGGGAGGGATACGTTTCATCGGCCCGAACTGCATAGGTCACGCCGATATGTATTCGCGGCTTGCCAGCGCCGCCGTCGCCGGCAGAATTAAACCGGGCCCGATGGCTTTATTGAGTCAGAGCGGCACCCTGGGCGCTAGTATCATGCAGACAGCGGCGGGCATGGGCATCGGGCTGAGCAAGTTTGTCAGCACCGGCAACGAGGCCGATTTACACCTTGAAGACTACCTGGAATATCTGGCACAGGACGAGCATACCCGCGTCATCACGGCTTATATCGAAGGGCTGAGGGAGGGAAGGCGCTTTTTCAACCTGGCCAGGGAGATAACGCTCAAAAAGCCCGTTATCGTGATAAAGGCGGGGTCTACCGGCGAGTCAGGCAGGGCCGCCAGGTCTCATACCGGGGCTCTGGCCGGCTCGGACGCAATTTATTCGACTGCTTTCAGGCAGGCCGGCGTAATCAGGACCGAAGACGAGGAGGAGCTCTGCGATACGGTCCTGGCCCTGCTCAGTCAACCCCTGCCCCGGGGCAACCGGGTGGCCATACTCACCATGGGCGGCGGCTTCGGGGTGGTCACCGCCGAGGTCTGCGAGAAGGAAGGACTGAAAATAGCTCCCCTCGAACCACATACCCTGGAAAAGTTGAACGGCGTGTTGCCGCCGCGCTGGTCGCACGGCAACCCTATCGACCTGGTGGGTATACGGCCCTCGGCCGGCGATACCACCGTGGAATCCTGCTTCCGGTTTCTTATGGAGGATAAGAATGTCGACGGCGTGATTTCGCTCCTGCCGCCGATGGTAACCACTCACGGCGGTATCGGAAACTTTGAACCGGACAGGTTTCGTGAGATGCAAGCGGAGAGCCAGAAGGTCTTGACCGGTCTTAGCCGGCAGCTAAGGCCGTACGATAAACCGCTGTATATGGTCGGGAGGTTCTCGCTGCAGACTCATCAAGGTGCTGAAAAATCGTCGTTCAAGGTTGAGGATAAGATTCCCGAGTACTCGCATCCGCGGCGTGCCGCCAGAGTAATGCGCTACCTTGGCTGGTACCGTAAGTACCTCGACGACAGAAAGACATAAAGCTTTAGCGGCAAACAGTTCATCCACGTCCGAGATAGGGCTGGTCTTTTGGCAACTGGATAAGCTCCAGGACGTTGACGTGGGGAGGCTGGCAGGCCATGTACACCGCGGCCGCGGCTATTTCTTCCTGGGCCATCCTGGGCTCCTGCCGCACCCCGGTGCCGGCGGGAGGTTGAGCGTCCTGCTGGACATTGCCCGGGTGCAGGATTCCGCAGGTAATGTTGTGCTCGCGCCCTTCCAGGGCGGTGGTGTGAGTCAGTCCAACGAGGCCGAACTTGGTGCTGCTGTACGGGGCGTTGAACTGGCGCACGCGTGATGCCGAGATGCTGCCGATGTTTATGATGCGCCCGCCCCCCTGAGCTTTCATGATGCGGAACGCAGCCCGCGTGCACAGGAATGCCGCCCGCAGGTTGACGCCAATAACGTTATCCCAGGTTTCCGTGGATATCTGGTCGATGGGCCCGCCGTCGAAGACTCCGGCGTTATTGACCAGTATGTCGAGTCGGCCAAAGCGTTCCATTGTCTTCTCGAACAGGGTATCTATCTGCCCGTCAATTCTCAGGTCGGTGGGTACGACCAGCGCCTCGGAACCGCAGGCAGCAATAGCCGCCGCCGTCGCTTTTAAACCCTCGACGGTCCGAGCCGCCAGCACCAGGCTCGCACCTTCCCTGGCCAGCGCAATGGCGATTGCTTTGCCGATACTGCGGCTGGAGCCGGTTACCAGCGCCACCTTACCATCAAGTTGTCCCATCGGTTACCTCCACTTATAACACTATTTATAAAACATGTTATCGCCACGACTGTCATTCCCGCGAAGGCGGGAATCCAGAGGGGGTTAGGGAGGCTGGATTGTCGGGTCAAGCCCGACAATGACAATTTAATTTATTTTTATTGTTTAAAGCTCCATCTGTTTCAGGTCGCCGGCAATTTTCAATTTCGGCTCCGTCAGGGCCTGGATTTCCTCCACCTCCCAGCCGGGTGCCGTTTCTTTCAGCACCAGTCCGCCGGGGGTCACCCCAATGACGGAGATATCGGAAATAATGAGGTTGACACAGTGAGGGGCCGTAAGCGGGTAGGTGCACTGCTTGAGAATCTTCGGCTCGCCGGTTTTCGTGGTGTGAGTCATCACCACAATCAGGTAGTACGCCCCGAAGGCGAGGTCCATGGCGCCGCCGATATTACCCGGTCTGCCCACCGATGTTGTCCAGTTGGCGAGGTCTCCCTTCTCCGATACCTGAAGGGCACCCAGGACACACAGGTCGATGTGCCTGCCCCTTATCATGGAAAAGGAATCGTCATGGGCGAAGAAACACATACCCGGCTTGCGGGTGGCGAAAGTCCCCGTGGCATTTACCAGGTGGAAGTCTTCATCCTCTTCCCTGGCAGGCATGGGGCCGTAGCCGAGGCAGCCGTTCTCGGCATGAAAGATAACCTCTTTGTCTTCCGGTATAAAATTGGCGGCCAGCGTGGGAATGCCGAATCCCAGGTTCACTATCATCCCGTCTTTAAACTCACGGGCTACTCTGAGGGCTATTGTCTGTTCGTCCAGCCGTGCTTTCATCTCAGGCTCCTTTCACGCCATTCTGTCTGACCGCTACCCGGTCGACGTAGATACCGGGGGTAACGATTATCTCCGGGTCAAGGTCGCCGAGCGGCACCAGTTCGTCTACCTCGGCTATGGTGACTTTAGCGGCGCCGGCCATGACCGGATTAAAGTTCCGGGATGTTCCCTGATATACCAGATTGCCGTACCTGTCGGCCTTGTGGGCGCGTACCAGGGCAAAATCGGCTTTAAGGGGGAACTCGAGGATATGCTCCCGGCCGTCAATCACCCTCTTTTCCTTGCCTTTTTCAAAGACGGTACCGGCCCCGGTGGGTATAAAAAAGGCGCCGATGCCGGCCTTCGCCGCCCTGATTCTTTCCGCCAGTGTGCCCTGCGGGACCATTTCTACCTCCAGCTCGCCGGCCTCCCACTTTTCAAAAAGCGGCGTGCTGATGCCGGGTCGGGACATGCCCGGGAAAGCGCAGATGACCTTGCTCACCTGCCCGGTCTGTATCAGAATTCCGCCGTCATCGTAATTCGGGGGCGTCTTTCTGAAAGGTATGGCTCCCGGTGCCTGTTTACCATATCCCGGCGTGTTAGCCACGAGAGTCAGTTTTTTGGCGCCTTGCCTTGCGAGTGCCCGGAGGAGGTTGCTGGGGGTGCCGTTGGCCGGCCCGAAGCCGCCCATGAGGATGACGGCCCCATCGAAGATATCGGCGACCGCCTCTTCAAAACTGCCGACTACTTTATTTATGCTCACCCGTCCTCCTTGTTTACACTTTTTGTCATTCTCGGGCTTGACCCGAGAATCCAGCCCTCCCCTCCCTTGGATTCCCGCTTCCGCGGGAATGACGTTTTATTTTTTGTATTTACACCTGTCATTGCGAGCGTTAGCGAAGCAATCCGGTTTTCTCACGGGCGGATTGCTTCGGGCTATGCCCTCGCAATGACATATTAATCTCTCTGTCCCAGGATGGTAACGCTGCCGATGCCGCTGCCCGGGTTCAACCCGAAGTTATGGGTCAGGCCCAGGGTGGGATTCTTGCGCTGGCGCGGGCCGGCCTTACCCTGCATCTGCTTGTATATCTCGTATATCATGCGCAGCCCGCTGGCGCCGATGGGGTGCCCGAAGCTTTTCAGTCCACCGTCGGGGTTGACGGCCAGCTCTCCGTCGAGCTTGAAGGTGCCGGCCTTGACGTATTCCGGGGCTTTCCCCCGCGGGCAGAATCCCAGGTCCTCCGTTATCACCAGCTCGGTAATGCTGAAACAGTCATGCACCTCGGCAAGGTCTATCTCCTTGAAAGGGTCTTTTATTCCCGCCATATCGTAGGCCTGCCGGCCGGCGCGTACCGTTTCCTCCATGTGCACCATGTCGTAAGACGGCTGGAGGTATCCCTGCCGGGCGCCGACGGCCAGTCCCAGGCCCTTGACCAGGACATAGTCGTCCCGGAAATTTTTAGCCATGTCGGCGCGGCACAGTATCGCCGCGGCTGAACCGTCACTGACGCCGCAGGCATCGTAGAGTCCCAGCGGCCAGGCCACCATGGGAGCATTGACAGCCTGCTCTTCCGTTATTTCCCTCTGGAAATGCGCCTTCGGGTTGAGCGAACCGTTGTGGTGGTTCTTCACCGAAATTTTAGCCAGAATACGCTTGAATTCCTCGTAGCTCCAACCGTAGTGGTTCATGTACCTGTTGGCCATCCTGGCGAAGAACATCGCCGCCGACATTCCCCACTCGAGGGTGCCGTTACCCCCGGCGCCGGTTACCGTCCCCAGGCCGCCCATACCCTGGTCTTTCAATTTTTCTACGCCGATAGCCAGGACGACATCGTATACGCCGGAGACGATGCCGAAACAGGCATTTCTCAGGGCTTCGGTGGCGGTAGCGCACAGGTTTTCTACCCTGGTCACCGGGATATAGTCGAGCTTGAGGGCGGTAGCCAGAGGTTCCGCGGTGCCCATGCGGGTAGTGCCGAACCAGGCGGCCTGGATGTCTTTCATCTCTATACCGGCGTCTTCGCAGGCTTCGAAGGCGGCATCTACGAGCATGTCTTCGGCGCTTTTGTCCCAGTTCTCACCGAACTTGGTGCATCCCATCCCGACTATAGCGACTTTGTCCTTAATACTCTCCATCTACTCTGTCTCCTTCTCCGGCCAGCTATCCCTGGACGGCATGCATCTCCAGAAGTAATTGTGGATACCCCCGGCGGCGCCGAGCCTTCTGAAGCTCATCTCGACTTCCATGCCTGCCTGTACCTTATCGGCTGCCATGTCGGTCATGCCGAAAATAGCCCGTCCCCCGCCATCGAAATCGACCATCGTATCCAAGCCGGGCCGCGCAAAATCCGGTATGTCGCCGCCGTATTTCAACGTAAAGGTAAATACCCTGCCCTTTTTATCGGCGAACCGGTAAGACTCGAAGCTGTCTTTCGCGTGGCAGCTGGTGCATACCCTCTGCGGGGGGTATTGCGGCGTGCCGCAGACGCGGCATTTGACGCCGCGCAGCGCGTAAATGGTGTCGCGCTCCCGGTGGATAACCGATGCCGAGGCTCCCCCCGGTTTCTCCGGGTCCGAGGCGGCGAACTCGCGGAAGGCAAGGTATTCGTCATAGCTGCGCATAATCATTTTAGAGGACAGGTTACGTTTCATGCCCCGCCGCACCTTGATGCCGGCTATTTTATCGGTTGCCTGCAGCAGGAAAACATCGGCACCGTCACCGTAACTGGCCAGGAGTATCTTATCCCCCGGAGAGGCGTCTTCGAGGGCGGCTACCAGCATCATCAGGCTGAAAGCGGCCCCGGTATTCCCCATCTTTTCGAAAAAAGGCTCCTGGACCTGCTCCGGCTGAAATCCCAGCAGACTTGCCATCTGGCGGTGCCGGCGCAGGTCGGGCGCGTAGAAAACGGCTTTGTTGATATCCTTTGCGGTAATGCCATATTTCTCCAGGAAGCTGCTTACTGCTACGGGAAGGACCTTGAGGTAGCCCTCTTCAAAGACATAGCGGTCTTCCCAGGAGCGAACGTATTTCGCGCCGCTGGCGCGCCACACGTCCAGCAGCTCATCGGAGAGCGAGTAGCTGGCTTCAATCGTCGCCGCCACGTCGGTATCGCCGATAAGCAGGGCGGCGGCGCCATCGCCGAAACCGTTGTCCTGGCCTCCCCGCGGCGCCCCCATCCGGAGGTCGGCAGCCGTTACGAGCATTCGCCCGGCGGAGCCGGCTTTAACGGAATCGGCCGCCATCCTTAAGGCCGCCGTCCCTGCCCGCAGCGAATCGGTGCAGTCCGCGGTGAGGATATCGGTACGGAGGCCGGTAGCCCGGGCCGCCGTCGTTGCGGCTAACTTCTCTCCATAGGGCGTTGTCGTCGACGCGAAATACAGGCCGTCGATGCTCTCCCGGCCTATGTTCCCCAGGCAGTCGGTAGCCGCGGCCACCGCCATCGTCAGACTATCCTCGTCCCAGTTCGCCACCGCTTTCTCATTCGGAAGACTCCATCCGCTGGTACCCTTGCCCAGCCGGCGTAAAGGCACATACGCCCCGTAAGACACAATACCTACCATAGTCTCCTTTCTAATGCTCTAAGAGCAAAAAATTGCCGTTGTCATTGCGAGGAGCGAAGCGACGTGGCAATCTCTATTATTGTCTTATTATCGAGTTAGGGATTGCCACGTCCCGATTTCATCGGGACTCGCAATGACAAATCAGGTGATTAATGTTTCTTAATTAAAATTGGCTCCGGCATCGATGTTGATAGTCTGCCCGGTAATGGCGCTGGACTGTTCCGAGGCCAGAAACACCGCCAGTGCCGCAACCTCCTCGGGTTTCACCATCCTGCCGAGGGCGGCCCGCGCGTTGGAGTTCGCCACGAACTGCTCGTAGCTGATGCCGAGGTTTTTGGCGGCGATGCGGAACACCCGCTCGATGCGTTCCCCCTCCACCGAGCCGGGAGCGATGGCGTTCACCCGGATGCCGTACCTGCCCACCTCCGAAGCCAGACTCTGCGTAAGTCCGATTATGGCGAACTTCGAGGAGCTGTAGGCGCTTCTGGTGGGCAGCCCCTTCCTCCCCGCCGCCGAGGTCAGGTTGATGATAACGCCGCTCTTACGGGGAATCATGCTCTTTTCCAGGACGTACCGACTGCACAGCATGGCGCCGGTCAGGTTGACCGCCAGCAGGTCGTCCCATCCCTTGAGGTCCATCTCGGCGACGTTCATTATGGGGCCTTCGGCGCCTGAGTTATTCACCAGCACATCCACTTTGCCGAACTTCTTCAGGGCTTTATCTACCATGATTTTCGGTTGCTCGGGATATAGAAGGTCGGCGACCACCGCCAGGCTTTTCCTGCCCATCGCCTCGATTTCCGCCGCCACCTTCTTCAGGGGCGGCTCGGATTCGGCGGCCACCACCACGTCGGCGCCTTCCCTCGCAAAAGCAAGGGCGATAGCCCTGCCGATACCCACCCCGCCGCCGGTGATAATGGCCACTTTGCCTTCAAGCTGCATAACGAAGTTCCGTTTTACGCCCGGTATCATTCGTTTGGCGCCGTCATTTAGTTTAGTCTGCTGCGCGCGGACTTGTCAAAAAAATAGATGTGAGGTATGGCCGTCATCCAAATGCAAACAAAAACATCTATTTCTACTCTTGCCTGAAAAAGTGCTATAATCGTTGCGGTAATTTTTTTAATAGCACTATGGAGGTGGCACATGAATATAATGGTGATGGGCGGCAGCGGGTTATTCGGAAGAAAGACGGTGATGGCGCTACTGAAAGACCCGGATGTGAAAACCGTGGTATCCATGGACCTCGCCCCCCCGAAAGAGTGGTTCATGAAGTCGATTGAAAAAAACGCCAAGAAATTCCACTTCGTTTCCGGGAACGTAGCTGAGATTGAAGACATCCTGAGCGCCATGAAAAAATATGCCGTCGATAGGGTAATAAACTGGGCGTTTATCATGGTGGCTCAAAATGTCCCGGTAGACCCGCGTTTAGTCACGAAGGTAAACGTCCTGGGAATGAGCAACTCCTTCGAGGCTGCTAAGATTATGGGCGCCAAACGCGTCGTTTATGCCAGCTCGGAGACGGTGTACGGACCGCAGGCGATGTACGGAATGCGTGAAGTGACCGAGGACGACCAGACCAATCCCATGCACTCTTACGCGGTGTGTAAAAAGTACGCCGAGATAATGGCGGGGGATTACTCTCAGCAGTTCGGCATGAGTTTTACGGGGTTGCGGCCGACCATCGGCTACGGGCACGGCGGGAGGTCGCCGGCGCAATTCTGGTCGGACATACCGTCGAACTGCGCGGTAGGCAAACCCTTCTCCATGGAGGGGGACGGCAAGGGTCTTTCCTCGCTGGTATCGGCGGACGACCTGGCGGAATTCACGAAAATCCTGATAAAAGCGCCTTCATCACCGCACCCGGTCTATAACGTGGGTGGACCTCCCAAGAGCCCCCGGGACTTAGCGAAGGTGGTGAAGAAATATATCTCGGATGCGAAAATTTCTTTCGGGATCCGGCCGATGATGGACCCCGAAGGTAAATTCGGCCTGCCGTGGCTGGTGAGCGAGAAGCGGGCTAAAGACGACTTCGGGTTTTCCTGCATGCCTATAGAGAAGGCGGTGCTGCTGCACATCAACGACGCCCGGCTGGAAGCGGGACTGAAGCCGATAAAGGGATAATAAATCTATCCATACGAGTGGATTCGTGTCATTGCGAGCGAAGCGAAGCAATCCGTCTCCTTTAGTAATATAACAAAATTATGAAGTCCAGTAAGCAATATTATGTGTACTTCATGACTAACAGGACAAACGTTGCATTATATATTGGAGTAACCAGTGACATAAAAAGAAGGGTGTTTGCACATAAAAATAAATTAGTCAAAGGATTCACTGAGAAATACGACATCGATAAACTGGTATATTATGAAATATACGACGACCCGGAGAATGCCATTTCGAGAGAAAAGCGCCTAAAGGGTAGTTCCAGGTCAAGGAAGAACAAGCTCGTAGAATCGTTCAATCCTCAATGGTTAGACCTTTATGACCGGATTTAACAGTTGTGCCAAGAGGGAACGGATTGCTTCGGAGGCTTACGGAGAAAAGGGGTATCAGCCTCACTCGCAATGACAATTGACACTTTACCTAAAAAGAAAGACCTGCCTACCACAACTATACGATAGGCAGGTCTAAATATTAGAAAAATCTTTTACTTTCTCTTCTTTAGTTTCTCTCTTTTAGCGATGACTTCTTTCACCGAGACGGCAATATCTTCCGCACTCAGGCCGAAGTGAGCCTTAAGCTCGTCTTTCTGAGGTGTGACTTTGCCGGACTGGCTGAACTCGTCCTCAACGCCTATCCTTATCAAAGGCGTGGGGAGATTTTCCGAGAGTATCGCTGCCACCCCGTCTCCCAGCCCGCCGATAACGCTGCCGTTCTCGGCGGTGACAATGGCGCCGGTCTTTTCCGCCACCCGGATGATAGCCTCATCATCCAGTGGTTTGAGAGTGCACATATCCAGCAGGCCTACGTCCAGGCCGTCTTTCTCCAGGATATCCAGCGCCCTTATCGCTTCCGTCAGCATGTAGCCGGTGGCGATAATAGTGGCGTCTTTACCGTCCCTAATCGAAAATGCTTTACCGATATCGAAGGGGACATCATCGGCAAATATCCTTATCGAGGGCGGGCTGGACTCCTGCCTCAAGAGAACCGGCCCTACGTACTGTAGCATGGCGGCGGCGGCTTTTTCCGCCTCGACGCTGTCTGAAGGGTTTAGAATTACCAGGTTGGGCAGCACGCGCGTACTGCCGATGCCTTCTACCGTGTTATGGGAGATACCCGTCTCGCCCCACGCGCCCTCGCGCCCGATAAACTTCACGTTAAAGCGGTCGACCAGGATGCTCTGACGTATCTGGTTGTATGCCCTGCCGACATTAGCGAAAAGGAAGCTGTTGATAATGGGGATGAACCCTTCCGCCGCGAGGCCCGCCGCAACGACGGCCGCGTTCTGCTCGGCGATGCCGCATTCCATCATGCGTTCGGGGGCGTTTTTCTTGAACCACAGCATTCCCGGGAACCCCATATCCTCCAGCACGGCGATAATGCGGTCGTCTTTCGTGGCCGCCGCAATAATCGCTTTTTCCACCCCCATAGCCGCCATACTGGGTTTGTTGTCTATCTGAACATGCTTATTAAATGTCGGCATATTTTTCTCTCCCTTCCTTGATGCCCTTCATGATTACCTCGCCCCTGCCCAGGTGTATGTGGTCGCGTTCCCACGACGGAATGCCATGACCTTTGACGGTATGGGCGATGATGCACTTTGGCCGATAATCGCCGTAGAGCTTGTTGGTCAAGTCCAGAGCATCAACGACCTGGCGTATATCATGCCCGTCGATTTCCGTGACCCACCAGCCGAAAGCCTTCCATTTATCCACGAAAGGTTCCAGGTTCATTATCTCATTGGTAGGTCCGTCCAGGGAGAATTTATTATAGTCGACGATGGCTACCAAATTGTCCAGCTTGTATTTCGCGGCGAACATGGCGGCTTCCCAGACCATGCCCTCATGGCATTCGCCGTCGCCCAGGATGCAGTAAGAGCGGTAAAGCGGGTCGTAACGGACAATATACCTCTGTAAGAACCCGCCCTGACCGGTGTTTATGTCCTTTATCGCTGATTTTAGTTTCTCGGCGTAAGCCATGCCGGCAGCGAAGGAAAGCCCCTGCCCCAGCGAGCCGCCGGAATAATCGATACCCGGGGTGCACCACCTGTCCGCATGGCCCTGGAACGGCGATGCGAAGCAATAGTAAGTCTCCAGTGTCGACTTCGGGTATACTCCAAGCTCAACCAGCGCGGCATAAATTGCTTCACAGCAGTGGGCTTTAGAAAGCACCAGCCTGTCACGCTCCGGCCAGTCGGTGTTCTTGGGGTCGAATTTCATGTGATGGAAATACAGAGCGGTGATGAGCTCGATGATGGACATCGTGCCGCCGCCGTGCCCCATCTGCGTGGAGCCGAAGATAGTAAAACAGTTGTTGCGCAGCTGGTTCGCCTTTTTTTCAAGGTCTCTGATTAACTTCTCGTCATGCGACATATTTTTTCCGCCCTTCCGTTTTGATATTGACTGTTTTCAGCGTCAGCTTGGCACCGCAGCGGGGGCAGGTGTCGTTATAATACCCCAGTACCGTCTTCTCCGAGGGTATCGCCCGCATGTAGAGTCGGCGGTCAATCTCCTCGCCGAAATACAGCAGCATGTTGCACTTACCACAGTTTATCTTTTCCGTCATACCTTACCTCGCTTTCTCGTATATTAACTACTTAATAATATTATCCCGATGAAAGGCAAGGCGTAAACCACCCTGCCTCCCCTGGATTCCAGCTTTCGCTGGAATGACAACGGACTACGGCTGAATAAGAATCTTAATCGACTTTCCATTTTTATGCAACTCGAAAGCCTTTTTAATATCTTTAAGAGGAACGATATCCGTGATAAGCGGCTTGAGTTCGAGCTTGGGGAGCAGGTTCAAAGCCCTGGGGAACGAGTAGGGGGACACGAAGGTGGAGGTAATGGTCAGTTCCCTGGCGTACATGAGGAACGGAGAAACGCCGATTTCGACATCCTTGCCGTAGACGGCCGCCCAGAGAATGGTGCCGCCGTTATCGGCCAGGTTGACGGCCTGCTTGGCGGCGGCCACGCTCCCGCTGGCGTCGATGACAGTATCGAACCCGCGCCCGTCCGTAAGCTTTTTGCCGATGGCTTCAATGTCCTCGTTAAAGGGGTCGACGGTTACATCGGCGCCCAGTTTTTTAGCCAGCGCCCGCTTCTCCGCAACAGGTTCAGATACGAGTGTCCGGGCCGCGCCGGCTTTGAGGGCAACTTCCAGGCAGAGCAGGCCTATGGGCCCTCCCCCGCAGATGGCGACGCTGCTACCGGGGTAAACATTTGCCTGGTCGATGGCATGAACAGCTACGGAGACCGGCTCCAGCAGGGAACCTATCTCCAGGCTGATATCATCCGCCAGTAGGTAGACCGCGCTCTCCGGGTAGACGGCGTATTCCGCAAACGACCCCGAAGCGCCGGCTCCCCGGCGGCAGAAATGCTCCATTTTATTTTGACAGTAGTAGCAGGCGCCGCAGGAACTGCGGAAATTCATTGCCACCCGCTGCCCTACCTTATAGCCCTTGATGCTTTTACCGACTTCGGCGATAGTGCCCGAGGCTTCGTGGCCAAGTATACGGGGCTGTTTATATGCCTCAGGGGGTATCAGCCCGAACCGGCCTTCCAAGTTTTCCGGGTCGGTGCCACAGAGACCGCAGTAGGCTATTTTGACTTTAATCTGGTCGGGACCGGTCTCCGG
>DATLAD010000128.1:0-8372 GCA_035527575.1 Dehalococcoidales bacterium | reverse complement strand
GGCCAGAGAGATGGCCGACCATAATATTAAAGCTATCGAGGACTCCGGCGCCAAAACGGTGATAACCAGCGACGCCGAGGCCTACAAGACCCTCAAGGTGGACTATCCCAGGATTCTGGAAAAATCCACCGAAGATATGCCTTACACCGTCCTGCACATAACCGAGTACTTCGACCAGCTGATGAAGGACGGCAAATTTAAATTCAACCGGCGCCGTCCCATGAAGGTAACCTACCATGACCCGTGCAATCTGGGCAGGCTGGCAGAGCCGTGGTATCACTGGGAACCGAAATACGAGCCGCCCAACATCGCCGTAGGTAAAAAGTGGCGGCGGGGGTACGACGGCGTTTACCAGGCGCCCAGGAATGTCCTCAAGGGAATAAAGGGGATAGAGCTTATTGAAATGCAGAGAGTCTGGGATAATGCCTGGTGCTGCGGGTACGGCGGCGGTGTAGGGACAGCCTTCCCGGACTTCGCCCTGTGGACAGCCGGAGAAAGGGCCGAGGAGGCCACGTTAACCGGCGCCGAGGCAATAGTAAGCTGCTGCCCCAACTGTAAAGACATCCTCGGTCAGGCCGCTGAAGATAATAACACCGGGATGAAGGTCTATGATATCACCGAAATAATGCTTCGGGCAATCAGGTAGAAAAAGGTAAAGGAGATAGCCATGAGCATACCTAAAGAAGCTTATCAGACACTGCAATCCATCGTCGGGCCGGAATGGGTCAGCGATGACCCGGCAATCTGTGAAGCCGACCGCTATTGTACTTCGTCCGGCACTTACGACGTAAAACACAGGCCGGCCTGCAGCATCGAGCCGGTAAGCACCGAGGAGGTACAGGCCATCGTAAAGGTAGCCAACCGGTACAAACTGCCCTTCGTGGTCACCAGCACCTTCTACAGCGCGGGCACTTATGCCAAAAAGGAGAATACCATCCTCATCGACCTGAAGCGGATGAACAAGCTCGAGATAGACGAGGAGAACATGTACGCCATTGTCGAGCCGGGGGTGGCCTTCTCAGCCCTCCAGGCCGACCTGCTCAAGATAGGCCTTGTCACCTTCGTGCCGGGATGCGGCGGCCACTCGTCGGTACTGGCCAATACCGTCAACATGGGCGATGCCCCCCTCGGCTGGAGGCACGGCCTCGGCTATCAGCGGCTGCTGGGCGTCGAGTGGGTGCTCCCCGACGGTGAAATACTGAAGATGGGTTCGATGTCCGTATCCGGGGATTACTTCTGGGGCGAAGGGCCCGGCCCCGACCTCCGCGGTCTGCTGAGGGGATGCGCCGGGCACCAGTCAAGGCTCGGGATTATTACCAGGATAGGCGTAAAGGTATTCCCCTTCGTTTCCGAGGAGCTTAAGCCGGAGGGGTGGGCATATCATACCACCATGAAGCTGCCGACAAACAGGTTTAAGTGGTATAATATCCGCTTTTACTCCAAGGAAGATGCCATTAATGCCATCTTTGAAATAGGCAAATGTGAGATAGCCCTGATTGTGATGACAGTACCCCCGATATTCAGGGGTGTCGCCAGAAGCAGAGGCGTGGGCTGCGGCGGGTTCTGGGAGTACTGGAAGGAAAACGGCCCCAAACTGGCCCGGCAGCAGGAAGACCTCCGGGTCCTGCTCTACGGAATCGGCTCCGACAAGCGCCTGGAATACGAGGAGAAGGTATTGCTGGATATCGTCGCCGATTGCAGCGGTTCCGCCCGTGAAGCTCCTTGCCAGGATGAAACAAACTTCATGGCTGCCGATGCCATCTGCGCCAATGTTGTCGGCGGAAGGTTCAGCTCCGAGGTCTCTTACGAGTCCATCAATCAAGCCGTCAGGTACAGCAAGGTCGTCAGCGAGATAACGGACAGGCATAGACCTCCGATATTGCAGGAATACAACTCCACGAACTGGGTCTGCCCTTATGAACTGGGATACATCGCCAAGATGGAATGTCTCCGTATGGCGGCTGTTGAAGATAATTATGCGCTGCAGGAATGGAAGGACGAGTGCCAGGACGCCTGTGCTGAAGGAGGTGCTTACGCCCTGGTGCCCGATAATAAAATATTCGGGCCCGTCTGGGGCAACTACCCCGAAAAAGAAGATGCAATCAGGGCACTCTTCGATCCGAACCATGTTTCCGCCCCTGAATAGGCGACGAGCCTGAAGAAGGAGGCGATATGTTAAAGACAGCGCGCGAGTATATAGAAAGCCTGCGCCAGTTGAAGCTAAACCTCTATCTGCTTGGCGAAAAGGTCGAGGACTGGGTCAATAACCCCATCATCAGGCCGTCAACCAACGCGGTGGCCATGACCTACAAGCTCGCCCGCGAGCCGAAAACCGAAGCCCTGGCCACCACCGGGTCCATGCTCACGGGGAAGAAGGTCAATAGATTCAACTCCCTCTTCAAGAGCACCGACGACATGGTCAGCAAAATCAAGCTGCAGAGAGAGATGGGGCAGAGGACGGCCTGCTGCTTCCAGAGATGCGTCGGCATGGACGGGATTAATGCCACCTTCAGCACCACCTACGAAATCGACGAAAAGTACGGTACCGATTATCACCAGAGGTTCCGGAAATGGCTGGAATATGTCCAGGAGAACGACCTGTGCGTTGCCGGGGCCATGACCGATGTCAAGGGAAACCGGGGCGTATCGCCCAGCCAGCAGCCCGACCCGGATATGTTCGTCCACATCGTTGAGCGCCGGGATGACGGGGTGATTATCAGGGGAGCCAAGGCCAATATCACCGGGACGGTAAATTCCCACGAAATGCTCCTCATGCCCACCCTCAGGATGCAGGAGGAGGATAAAGACTACTCCGTCTGCTGCGCGGTGCCCACCGATGCCGAAGGGATAACCCATATCTACGGGAGGCAGTCCTGCGATACGCGCAAGCTCGAGGAGGGGGACATAGATGTCGGCAATTACAGCTTCGGCGGCCATGAGACCCTGAGCGTCTTTGATAACGTGTTCGTCCCCTGGGAACGGGTCTTCATGAACGGCGAATATGATTTTTCAATCATGCTGGTAGAGCGGTTCGCCGCCTATCACCGGCAGAGTTACGGCGGCTGCAAACCCGGCATCGCCGATGTACTCATCGGTGCCGCCGCCTCAATGGCCGATTATAACGGGGTGCGCCGGGCTTCTCACATCAGGGATAAACTCGGGGAGATGATTCACCTCTCCGAGACGATACATGCCTGCGGCCTGGCCAGCGCCCACCAGGCCTGGAAAACCAGGGCGGGTAACTACCAGGCTCATATACTCCTGGCCAATGTCTGCAAGCTCAACACCACCAGGTTCCCCTACGAAATTACCCGCCTGGCTGAGGACATCGCCGGCGGCATCCTGGTCACCACCCCCTCCGAGAAGGACTTCAAACACCCGGAGATAGGCAAACTGGTTGACAAGTACCTTAAAGGCGACCCCGCCTACTCTACGGAGGAACGCTACCGCATGCTGACGCTCATCCATGCCATGTGTTTCGGCGTGGTTGCCCCCAGTTATCATACCGAGTCCATGCACGGCGCCGGGTCGCCGCAGGCGCAGAAGATAATGATTGAGCGTGAATCCGATATGGAATCCATGCAGCGCTTTGCCCGCAGCATCGCGGGCATCGATGAACGGGAAGACCCGCTGGATTGAGTCTGGGAAAGGAGGCGAAATAACATGTCCTACTTTCTGAGTCCGAAAAAAATCCTGTTCGGTAAGAACATGCTGAGGAGGTTGGGCGCCGAGCTTGAAGGGCGCGGCAGTAAAGCCGCCCTGATTACGGATAAAAACATGGTCAAGCTCAGCGGAGAGCTCGTCGAGATGGTTAAGAGCGCCGGGTACGAAGTTAAAATCTGGGACGGGGCGGAGCCGGAGCCTTCGACGGCTGGTGCTATCGAGGCCAGCAAAGTGCTCAAGGAGTTTAAACCACAGCTGGTCATCGGCTTCGGCGGGGGCTCGGTCCTGGATACGGCCAAGGCAGCCTGGGTGCTTTATGAGAACGAGGAAATCGCCCCCGCTGAAATCACCGCCGTTAACGTAAAGACCAGGCTGAACCCGCAAAAGAAAGCCAGGTTCATGACCGTCCCTACCACCAGCGGCACCGGCTCGGACGTCACCTGGGCCATAGTGCTCTCAGACGCGGCCGAGCACCGCAAGATAGGCTTTGCCAATACGGAAATTGTACCCGATATTACTTTACTGGTCCCCGAATTTACCGCCGGCATGCCCAAAGCGTTGACGGCCAGCACCGGCCTGGACGTGCTGGGGCATGCCCTCGACGGATATACCGCCCGGCAGCAGACCGATTTCAGTGACGGGCTATGCCTGCAGGCCATGAAGCTGGCCTTCGAGTGGCTCCCCAGGGCATATGCCGACGGAGCCGACCTCGCCGCCAGGGAGAAAATGCAGAACGCCGCCACCATAGCCGGACTGGGATTCGGCAACAGCAACACGTCGCTCTGCCATGCCCTGGCCCATACGCTCGGGGCTACCTTCAACATGCCTCACGGGCGGTCCGTAGGTATAACGCTGCCTTACTCGCTGGAATATATCGCCTCGAACCCTCCCATCGAAGGCGCCCCCGACCCGGTGGAGAGGCTCGGCACTGCCGCCAGGTTTGCCGGGATTAAGGCTGAATCAGATAAGGAAGCTGTTAAAATGCTGATTCAGAAGCTCCGAGACCTGGCGAAGCAAACCGGCGAGCCCCTGAGCCTGAAGGAAGCCGGCATCACGGAAAAGCAGATGAACGATAAACTGGATACCCTGGTCGCTCTCGCCAGCAAGGATGTCAACATGTATTCAAGTCCCTGCGAATGCAAGGACGAGAAGCTCCGCCAGCTTTTCCTGGACGTCTGGAAAGGGACGGTCTAAAAACAGTTCGTCATTACGAGGGCGAGAGCCCGAAGCAATTTCGCGCAATGTACTGAATCTATTTCACGGATTGCTTCGCCCCGACCTGTCGGGGCTCGCAATGACATTAAGGGTTGAGAATTTTAAAAAACCAGGGAGTAACGAATATGCCGGTTTGCACAATCGGTGATGGTATCAACATTAACTACAGGGTATATGGCGAGGGGTTTCCCCTGGTCTTAATCCATCCGTTCTCAGCCAGCCTGGAGTTCTGGGCACCCCAAATCAAGAAACTATCAAAAAAATACCGGATTATCGCCTATGACGTCCGCGGACACGGCTTATCCTCGGCGCCCGCCGGCGAGGAGAACTACACCCTGGATATCCTCGTGGAAGACCTGCATCACCTCCTTACCCACCTGGGGGTGGCTAAAGCCTATATCGGCGGTCTCTCGCTGGGCGGCGCCGTCGCCCTGGGCTACGCCGGCCGCCACCCCGGGACGGTAAAGGCACTCCTCATCTTCGACATTCACGGCGGCTTCCAGCCGCCTTCCGACCCCGCTATGCAGGCCGCCATGGCCGAGGGGCGGGAAAAGGGTGAAAGGTATGCCCGGGAAAGAGGTATGGCCGATTTGGCCCGGCGCCAGATTGCCACCGGGACCGTTTTCCCTCCCATCCCCGATGATGAAGCCCTCCGGGAGCGGCACATCGAGAGAATGGCCAGATTCCCGGTCAACGGATATATCGGCGTCGGCCGGGCCAGGCCCTGGGAGGCTGAATGGCAGCGCACCGCAGCCGACAATATCAAGGTGCCCACCCTGATTACTGTCGGCAGCGATGATATGGATATGGTAAAAACGGGCTCCATGATACTGCACGAGCACATCAAGGGCTCGCGTCACGTAGAAATAAAGGGCTCGGTTCATGAAACAGCGCGGTGGCGCCCCGATACATTTACCCGGTGTGTTATTGATTTTCTTGAGGCGGTGGAGGCGGGCAAACCGGTGGCGGGGGAAATGACCGTAGGCTAATCGCCTTTATCTAAAGTATTTAAAATTGCCGTTTTGAAGCGGTGCAAACAGGCGCCCGATTATGATAATATAAAGCAAATTAGAAACCCGTGGAGGGAAAATGGCACTTAAGAAGAGTAACCCCGCAAAAGCAGCCACAAATGAAAAGAGCGTATGTAAAGGGCTCGGTTTCTGCTCAATATCGGGGGATGCGAATTCCTCCGTTGTTGATGTCAAAGACGGAAAAATCATCAGGATTAGACCGCTGCACTACGACTGGAAATATAAACCCGAAGAATTCAGACCATGGAAAATAGAGTCGCGCGGCCAGGTCTTTGAGCCCAGTATGAAATCGTTGATAGGGCCTTTCAGCCTGGCCTATAAAAAGCGGGCTATGTCCCCCAACAGGATTCTCTATCCGCTAAAGAGAGTCGATTGGGACCCCAACGGGGAAAGAAACACCCGGAACCGCGGCAAGAGCGGCTATGTCAGAATCTCCTGGGACGAAGCCCTGGACATAATCGTCAGCGAGCTGAAGAGGGTTATCAAGAAGTACGGGCCTACCACCGTGCTTGCCCAGGCGGACGGCCACGGGGAAACGAAGACCGTCCACGCCGCCCATGGCTGCCAGAGAGCGCTCCTCGACCTTCTGGGAGGCCATACCGTACAGATGAGGAACCCGGACAGCTGGGAGGGATGGTACTGGGGCGCCAAGCATATCTGGGGATGCGAAAATCTGGGCCAGATGTATCCCCTGACCAACGTCATCCCGGATATCGCGGATTACTCCGAGCTTTTGCTTTTCTGGGGTTGCGACGTGGAAACCACCCCCTGGGGCTGGCAGGGCCAGCTGCCGAGTCGGCTGTGCTACTGGTTCACCGAGCTGGGAATAAAGCAGGTATATATCTGCCCGGACCTGAACTACGGGGCGGCTGTTCACGCCGATAAATGGATACCCATAAGACCCAATACCGATGCCGCTATGCGGCTGGCCATAGCCTATGTCTGGCTTACCGAAGGCAACTATGATAAAGATTACGTGGCGACCCATGCCTTCGGATTTGATAAATTTGCCGAATACGTCCTGGGGCAGGAAGACGGCGTCGCCAAGACCCCCAAATGGGCCGAGGAAAAATGCGGCGTCCCGTCCCGCATTATCAAGGCCCTGGCCCGGGAGTGGGCATCGAAAAAGACGTCGATTGCTCACGGCAACGGCGGTTCTTCCATCAGGGGGCCTTACTCGACGGAACCCGCCAGGCTGGAAATCTGCCTGCTGGGCATGCAGGGTCTGGGGAAACCCGGCTCACACTTTATCAAGATGATTGAATGGGGCCTGTTCTTCGATAAGGGATGGATGCCCATGCCTCATGCGATAGAGCAGCCGGACGTCAATGCCGCCGGTCGGGGACAGCGCGTAATCAGCCCGGCGGTGAAACGAGGAATGACTCTGGATGGCGAAGCGTTAGACCGGCACTGGCCGAAGCAGTTCATACCCAAGACCCTCATCCACGATGCTATTTTAAATCCACCTCTCACCTGGTACGGCACCACCAGCGCCGGATTCCCGCGCGACGACCAGTTCGTTCAATATAAATACCCGGCGGACGGGTGTTCCGAAATACACATGATATGGTCCGATACGCCCTGTTTGCTGACATGCTGGAATGACAGCAACACCACCGCCAGGGCGTACCAGAGCCCTAAAATCGAGTTCTTCCTGGTGCAGCACCCCTGGATGGAGAACGACTGTCTCTTCGCCGATATCCTCCTGCCCGTCAATACCAAGTTCGAGGAGGAGGATATCGCCACCGATACCTTCAGCGGCCAGTTTAATACGGCTATGTACGAGGAACAGTGCATCGAGCCCAGAGGGGAGTCCAAGACCGACTACGAGGTAGTCTGCATGATAGCCGAAAGGTTGGGACTGCTGAAAGAGTACACCCATGGCCGGTCTGTCAAGGACTGGATAAAGTTCGGCTTTGATAACTCGGAACTGCCACCCCTGGTCAGCTACGAGAAACTCAAGGAGAAAGGCTATTATGTCGTACCCACCGACCCGGACTGGAAGAGGCACAAGCCCGGCTTGAGGGGCTTCTGCGAAGACCCGAAGAAAAACCCCCTGAACACGCCTTCCGGGAAGATAGAGTACTTTTCGCAGTCTCTGGCGGAGCACTTCCCCGATGACGACGAGCGCCCGCCGGTCCCCCACTGGATTGAAAAGGGTTCCGGCCACGATGAAAGCCTTTCCAGCCAGAGGACCAAGAACTATCCCCTGCTCTTAATGTCCAACCACGGACGGTGGCGGGTGCATGCCAACCTCGACGATATCAGCTGGTTCCATGAAATTGAAACCTGCAAGGTGATAGGGCCTGACGGATACCACTATGAGCCCATCTGGATTCACCCGGTGGATGCTAAAAAGAGGGGTATCACCCACGGAGATGTAGTCAAGGTGTTCAACGAAAGGGGCGCTGTTCTCGTAGGCGCGTACGTCACGGAGAGAATCATGCCCGGCACTGCTTATGT
>DATLAD010000127.1:0-3304 GCA_035527575.1 Dehalococcoidales bacterium | reverse complement strand
AGGTGGAGGTGCCGCTGGTCATTACCGCCCGGATAACCCGGCACCGCAAAAAGCTCATCGAGACCGAAGGCCGGGTATGCCTGAAAGACGGTACGGTAGTCGCCGAAAGCACGGCCAAGCAGTTCATCGCGGAGAACGAGGTGGGGAAGGCCGATAAAGTCAGTGAGAGCAAAAGCCATGTCTGACGGACGACTCGAGGCGGTGCTCTGGGACCTGGACGGGGTGATTGCCGATACCGCCGACTATCATTACCGGGCGTGGGAGGATATTTTCAAAGAAAAAGGCGTGACCTTTACCAGGGAAGACTTCATGCGCCACTTCGGACAGAGACATGATACCATCATCAGATTTGCCCTCGGCGGTAATATACCTCCGGACGAATTCGAGGTTATAACCGAAAGAAAACAGCAGGAATACCGCCGGCTAGTGGCTAAAAATATCAAACCGCTGCCCGGAGCTATAGAACTGATAAAATCGCTGAACAACTATCATATTAAAACGGCCATAGCTTCCTCGGCGCCGCTGGAAAACGTCGAGATTATCATCCGGGGGCTGGGCATAGAGGCCTGTTTCCAGGCGATTGCCTGTGGCACGGAAGTACCCGAAGGTAAACCCAGTCCGCAGATTTTTCTACGGGCCGCCCAGAAACTCGGCGTCGAACCCGGCAACTGCGCGGTCATCGAGGATGCCATCGCCGGGGTGGCCGCCGCCAAACGGGCCGGCATGAAATGCGTCGCGGTTACCAACAGCCACCCCGGAAGCAGCCTCAAGAAAGCCGATCTTATCGTTGACACGCTGGAAGTGGTCGGCATCGGCGATTTAGACGGGCTCTTCCGCTCTGCTAAATCAGGTTAAAGGAGGCCGTTTAGCAATAAAATATTCTTCAATTCTCCGCTCACCTTGAGCTTGTCGAAAGGTAAAACAAATAAGCCGCTATGGTTCGACAGGCTCACCATGAGCGGTTACTAAACGGACCCGTTAAAAATGTATTTCAAGGAGTATAAAATGGAAAGGTCTCTGGTACTTATCAAGCCCGACGCCATGGAAAGAGGACTGGCCGGCGTTATCATCGGGCGCCTTCAGGGAGAAGGACTCAAGCTATTGGCACTCAGGATGCTGCATATGGATAGAGCTTTAGCCGAGCGGCACTATGCCGTCCATAAAGATAAACCCTTCTTCAAAGACCTGGTGGAATACATTATCTCCACCCCGATTGTGGCCGCCGTCTTCGAAGGACAGGGGGCCGTGGAACGTATCAGGACACTCATGGGGGCCACCGACCCCGCTAAAGCCGCGCCGGGAACGATACGGAAAGACTTCGGACTTGATGTCCAGCGGAACTCGACACACGCCTCCGATTCCCCGGAGAATGCGGAGAAAGAGATAAGTCTCTTTTTCAAGAAGAACGAGATTTCCGGTTAGGCTTTGCAGTTCCCGGCTTACTGGATTCTAAGCACCGGCCCGGCCCCGTGCCAGAGCTCGTCGAGTTTATAGTAGTCCCGTTCCCCGGTGCCGAAGATATGCACGACAACGTCTCCGTAATCGAGCAATAGCCACCCTGAGTCGAGCGTTCCTTCACGATGATGCGGTGTGATGTCTTCCCTCTTTAGGCTTTCTTGAATTTCATCATAGATAGTCCGGGCCTGCCTCTGGCTGTCGCCGGTGCAGATAACAAAAAAGTCCGTAAAGCTGCATAAGCCGCGGACATCCAGCAAAACGATATTACTGGCCTGCTTGTCGCTGGCCACTTCGACAGCCTTGCGGGCTACTTCTATTGCTTCCAGCCTTCAAATCTCCATACTGGTATTTCTTAAATTATACCACAGGCCGGTAATACGGGCACTGCGGGTCAGGCCCCAGGAAGTCTTCCCTGCCCTGCGACCGGGCGAAGGCCAGGGCTACCGCCCGGCAACCCCGGCAGACCGCCCAGTAATAGCACGAACCGCAGTTGCCGTGGTATTCTTCACGATTACGCAGCGACCAGAGCACCGGGGACTCTGCCCAGAGCTCACGGAAGGGTGTCTCCCTGATATTCCCGATGGACAGGTCCATGCGCCGGCAGGGCATGAAGCTGCCGTCGGCCGTTACGGTAATGCCGAAAATTCCCGCCGCGCATCCCCCCACCGGAAATTCCGTTTCCGGGACCTCTTCAGTCAGTCCGGCCACCGTGAATAAAGGGTCGCGCGAGGTAAACGTTACCTTACTGCCGGCCTGCCGCTCCCGCACACCCCGGTAAAATTCGGCCAGCTCCGGCGGCGTCAGCATCTGGTCGCTTATTTCATTACCCCTCCCGCAGGCCACGAGACGGGAGAAAGTCACCGCGCCGATGCCCATCTCTTCGGCCAGTCCCACCAGTCCGTCTATCTCCCCGATATTGAGTCGGGAGAGGGTCAGGTTTATACTCGTATCTACTTCGTTAGCCAGCAGGTTTTCGATACCCCCGAGCGCCCGCCGAAAAGAGCCCTTGCCCCTGATGCTATCATGTACCGCCTCCATTCCCTCGATGCTGACCTGCACCTCTTTTACCTGTGCTTTTCGCAACTGCCGGGCGATATCTCCGGTAATGAGGGTGCCGTTGCTCATCAGGGCCGTGGCGCACCCTTGATGGCCGACATGCTCCAGAATGTCCAAGAGGCCGTCATGAAGGACCGGCTCCCCGCCGGTAAAATGAAAGCTGGGCGACATCTCTATGTTATAGTCTGTCACCCAGCTATTAAGCGTAGCGATAACGCCGTCTATTGCCTGTAAAATCTCACCGGAACTCATCGTCGGCACGGATATATTTTGATAACAGTGCCGACAATGCAGGTTGCATCGCTCGGTTAGATGCCACTGTACGAAGAAATCAAAAACAGTTCCCTGCATCAACTGGAATCAGTTGCCTGGCTGCCGCACGGGCAGCTTATTTGTTCTTTCAGCTCTTTCAGGCAAGGCAACTCCGGGCGATTGCCCGGCTCTTCTCCAGCGCCTCCTTGAGCTTCAGGAAGAATCTCGCCTCTTTCTCTCTCACAGCACATCACCTCCCTGACCCTGATAATAAAATTTTAGTACCCTATACCGCTTATGTCAAAAAATATAAGATATATTTTTAGACGGCTTAATTTTATCTTATGGATGGCCGATTTTATACCGATGGATTTTTTAGCTTTTAATTAATTCAGCATTTGTTTTTATTTCACTTCACCTTACTTCTCTTTATTTTAGAACCTCACCCCCTTAATCCCCCTCTCCAAACTAGGCATTTAAAAAACACTCTTAATATTCTGTTTGGAGAGGGGGAAGTATTTTTGAGAGGGGGCTTCGC
>DATLAD010000126.1:0-2102 GCA_035527575.1 Dehalococcoidales bacterium | reverse complement strand
GTGGGCATCGCTATTCGGCTTTACCGCCTTCGGAACGGCCGACTGGCTGCCGCTGCTGCCTGTTATTTTCGTTTTCCTCTTCCTGGCCGTCTGGATACCCTGCTGTTTCAGTGACATCGTCTTTCCCCTTTTATGGGTGGGTGGGGAACCCGCGCACGGGCATAACCACCATTGAGTTAAAGCCAGAAGTCGCCTATACTTCATATAAGGGTTATGAAGCATTATCTAAAATATACCGGCGCTGGTTCTGGTGCTGGCGGCAATAAAGGATGCTAAAGGTAAATTTAAAAATGCCGTCGTCATGGCGATGGGTTGCGAGAGCTATTGCTATGATGACATGCCGGCGGCCTTTATTGAGAAAGGTGCCTCGGCGTACCCGGGCTGGAGCACCGTTGTCCGCCTGGAATACGTAGACAGGGTCACGCTGGACCTCCTCGGAAAACTATGTACGGCGAATGTGACACTGTCTCAGGCGATTTCACGAACAATGGCCGAACACGGTAATGACCCGTACTTTGATTCTTATTTAAAATACTATCCGGCCGATAACGGTGACAAGACGGTAAAAGAACTAATCAGGTAGAGAGCTCAAATGTCCCTCATTCTTGCACCTTGGTACGCTGGTATACACTGAAAACGGTATGTTACTATATTTAATGTATGGACAAGCAGTGGCACAATCTCAATACCGATGAAGTTTTAGCGGCGGTCGAATCGAAGCGCGCCGGACTGACCGCTGACGAAGTTACGGCACGGCTTTTGCAGTACGGCCATAACCAGCTCGAAGGCAGGAAGAAGACCCCGCCGGTGCTGGTTTTCCTCAGGCAGTTCCTCAGTCCACTTATCTATGTACTTCTTGTCGCCGTGGCAATTTCCTTTATCGTCGGGCATTTCATGGACGCCTGGGTGATACTCGGCGTGCTCATTTTGAATGCCGTCATCGGATATATGCAGGAAACGCGGGCGGAGAAGGCTATGGAAGCCCTTATCCGGATGGCAGCGCCACAGGCTACCGTGCGCCGCAACGGCAGTGCCAGTAACATACCCGCCCATGAAGTTGTCCCCGGCGATATTTTGCTCTTCGAGTCCGGGGATAAAGTACCAGCCGACGCCAGGCTCATCGAGGTTTCCAACCTGAAAGTAAACGAGGCCACACTTACCGGCGAGTCGGTGCCGGTGGATAAGCATACCAAATCTCTTCCGGGGGAACTATCTATTTCCGAGCGGAAGAACATGGTCTTTATGGGGACGGTCATTACCTACGGCCGGGCGACGGCTGTCGTCGTCAGGACCGGTATGGCTACCGAGATGGGCAAGATTGCCACCGGCATTCAGGAAGTCAAGCCGGAGAAGACCCCCCTGCAAAAGAGCATCGGCAAGCTGAGCCGGTATATCATCGGCATCTTCCTCAGCATCTGCGTCCTGCTGGTAATCGTCGGACTTCTCAAGGGGATAGAGTGGCTGGAAATTTTCCTGCTGGCGGTTGCCGCCGCCGTTTCGGCGATACCGGAAGGGCTGCCGGCCGTGGTCACCGTGGTCCTGGCTATGGGCATGAGGAGTATGGCGCGCCGCAATGCTATTATTCGCAAGCTGGTGGCGGTGGAGACGCTGGGTTCGGCCACGGTTATTTGCTCCGATAAGACCGGAACGCTGACCCTGAACCAGATGACGGTGAGGCGGATTTTCATCGGCGGCCGCTGGATTGACGTGTCCGGCGAGGGCTACCTGCCTGAGGGTGAATTCAGGAGTGACGGCCAGAAGCTGGCCGTGGAGAGCCAGCCGACCCTGGAGTTACATCTCAGGATAGGCGCCCTCTGTAACGACGCCGTAATTACTATGGAAGACGAGCTGTGTTGCAACATATTCGGCGACCCGACCGAAGGCGCCCTGGTGGTAGTCGCCGGTAAGGCCGGGATGAACCGGGAAAAACTGGACAGGATCTTTCCCCGCCTCGATGAAATCCCCTTCCAGAGTGAAAAGCTCTACATGGCTACGCTTCACCCGCGTGATGGCGGGCGTGTTGCCTACGTTAAGGGGGCCACCGAAAAGCTGCTGTCCCTGAGCAAGTATTGTTACCGGGGGAGTGAAATCGTGCCTCTGGA
>DATLAD010000125.1:0-4452 GCA_035527575.1 Dehalococcoidales bacterium | reverse complement strand
GCAGACAATCTCTGATGCCGGCCGGCTCCTCTCCCGACCGCGCCGATAGGGGACGATGCAATAGGAGCAGAAGTTATCGCAGCCCTGGCTTATGGTGACGTAGACGGCAGGCGAAGGACGGGGGGGCAGCGATAGCGTATCCGTCTTTTCCAGCCAGGGAGGGTAATCCCCCGCCTTGAAAAAATGGTCGATATGCGGGTAGCTCTTTCGCAGGCGGTCGGTATCGGTGTTTACCAGGCAGCCGGTCAGCGCCAGCACCGTATCCGGCCTCGACTTTTTCAGCGGCCTGAGGGCGTGCAGTTTATTGACGACGCGGCTCTCGGCGCTCTGGCGCACCACGCAGCTGTTCAGCACGATGAGGTCGGCCTCCGCGGCGTTATCCGCAGCTTCGTAACCCAGCTCCTCGAAGCGGCTCGCCAGCCGTTCCGACTCCGCCTTGTTCATCTGGCAGCCGATGGTCCAGATATGGTATTTGGGCATATTTTATGTCCTCTGGAAAAAATTACCCCCCTTTGGGGGGAGAATATCTGTGATGTAAACAAATTCATGGCGGAGGGGGAGGGATTCGAACCCTCGACCCCGGTTACCCAGGGTAAGCACTTAGCAGGCGCCCGCACTAGACCACTATGCGACCCCTCCCCGGCCAAATACAACGGGCTATTGCCCTTTTTAACAGTTTTATGATAGCATAATCCCCTGTTCGGCTCAATGCTGGTGGTGAGGTTTTTTGGTGACCTATCCCCCTGACCCCCTGCCCTTAGTTATCTGTGAAGCGAAGGGACTACAACGAGGTCAGACCACACAGCTCGTTGAAAGGAAGTACCCACGAAGGAGTATGCTGAAACAGCGATGGGACTCTAGACAGCGGTGCTACTAATTCCGGGGTAAGGTCAAGAGAAGCTGAGAGGTCAACAAAAAACTTAATAAATTACTCTTGACAAAGGTTAGGAAATCTAGATTGTTGCCAGGTAACGTTCTGGATTATGGTTACAAGGGCAGGGTTTCTTATCCACTTTGACGGCGTAGTGTGAGAATGGTCTTGTTGTAACCCTCGACCACCTTACGGAAGTGGAATCCCGAGACAGACAAACCTATCGATAAGGCGAAGTGACGCGGACGCTTCAGGAGAGTCAAAATGAGGAGCCTCCAGAAATACCTTCTCCCTTTATTCCAGACACCTAAGAACCAGAGGGCTTTAATAAAACTGGTGATATGAGAAAACCGCAGTTGTGATATACCTGCCGTCTTTCGTGGTTTATATTCTTTAAGGAAGGTAACGACCCGCTCATAATAATGGCGCGGCGAGTAGATTGTGTCCAGAACATTTTTATAGCCGGTCACCAGAGTTTCGTATTTCATCCTGGGAATAAAGTTAATGGAAAAGTCCGTATTGTCCCCGGACATGTCTTTAAGCAAGCGGTTTTCCTTCTTGAGCCGCTTGTACAGTTTTGTTCCGTTGGGGGCATTGAGCAAGCCGACCATGGCTGTAACGATGCCGGTCTGTTGAATAAAGTTTATCTGTTTCCTGAAGATTGATACCGGGTCACTATCAAATCCGAGGATAAAGCCCCCCTGTACCTCAAAACCGTGGTTCTGAATCTTCTTCACCGCAGCCGCAAGGTCGCGGTTTCTGTTTTGAAGCTTATTACATTCAACCAGGCTTTCTTCATTCGGAGTCTCAATGCCGATAAAGACCCGGTTAAAACCTGCCTCGGCCATTAGTTCCATCAAGCCCTCGTCATCGGCAAGATTAATAGATGCTTCGGTAAAGAATATGAAAGGGTATTTTTTCTTCTTTGACCATTCGATCATCGCCGGTAAGGTCTCGGCCTTTAATTTTTTCCTGTTGCCGATGAAATTGTCGTCGACGATAAATAAGCTGCCCCGCCAGCCGTGGCGGTACAATGCCTCCAGTTCATCCACTGTTTGCTGTTTATCCTTGGTCCTGGGTCTATGGCCGTTCAGCACGATAATATCGCAAAAATCGCAGTCGAAAGGACAACCCCTGGAATATTGAAGACTCATAGCTGAGTAATTCTTCATATTGATAAGCGACCATAGCGGGATAGGCGTCTTGCTGATATCAGGTCGTTCATCGGACGAGTAGATATGCCTGGGGCACCCGTCGGCCAGGTCGGCTAAAAACTGGGGAAGGGTCACTTCAGCTTCACCCAGCACAAAATGGTCTACCTCCTCGAACTCTTCGTATCCGGTTGTGAACAGAGGACCGCCGGCTACCACCCTGATGTTTAGCTTATTACACCGGGCGATAACTTCCTTTGTCGAACCCTTCTGCACCACCATGGAACTGATAAATACATAATCAGCCCACTTAATATCTTCATCGCTTAAAACGCTTACGTTCATGTCAACCAGCTTTTTCTCCCACTCACCGGGAAGCATGGCGGCAACAGTTAGCAGTCCCAGAGGCGGGAAAGAGGCCTTCTTGGATAAGAACTTCAACGCGTGTCTGAAGCTCCAGAAGGTATCAGGGTATCGAGGATAGACAAGAAGTATTTTCATATTACTTCTCCATTTATATCAATAATATGTTTTAATTTTATTTTATCATCCTCACCAAATGAGTCGCTCAGATGGTTCGGTATCTCAGGCTAATGAGCTTTTTTAATCAGACTTAATACTCTTACAGTCTTTTGATAGTCATCTTTCGTGTCAAAACATACACTGTCTTCCGCATGCTGAGTGTCTCTGGGAAAACAATTGATTCCCGGCTTCTTTCTACCGGCCAGTGCTTTAGCCTTAGCTTCTTCTACCCAAATCTTTCTCGTTGCCACCCAGAAATAATCCTTTTCTTCCTTGTGAACCCAGGCGAAAACACCCATTTCACCGTGAACATCGGAATTGAATTTGGTCAGGTTATAAGTACGCTCATTCGCCTTCGAGTAATGACAGCCGATATCTCTGGCGAGTTTTTTAATAAAGTCCTCATCCTGTTCGCCGAATTCCATGGTTTTTCTTGGCTTTTTGACTATCATAAATAACCCCCCTTCCAGTTAATCCCGACTGCCTTGGATATACATGGGCTGGAGACACCCAGCCCATGTATTCACTGACTAGAGCAAGGTTACCGGCCTGCTCTTACTTTACGGTAGCAATCACTACAATAGACCGGTCTGCCCTGACGGGGTTCAAACGGTACTGAAGTTGATTTGCCGCAATCGGAGCATACAGCAGGGAACATTTGACGCCCGGGTGTGTAGCCGTTGTTGCCATTTCCATAGCTGTTACCGCCGTTCCCCAAGCGCTCTGACTTCCTTGCCTGACGACATTCGGGGCAGCGCTTCGGCTCGTTGGTATAGCCTCTCGATTGGAATTCCTCCTGTTCCTCAGTGCTGAAGGTAAACGTGGTACCGCAATCGGAACATTCTAGGGACTTGTCCTGAAAACTCATTGGATGGCCTCCTCTCTTAATAATTTAGTTAGAGCTCGGGTCATCCAATACTTAAGAAGAATCTGGTTGTGTTGATTCTGACGCGTTTGTTATAACCTAAACTGGAACTATACATAAATTATACACTATAATAAATTTTCTAGCAAATTATGGTATGATGAATATATTTATTAAGGACTTTTCCAAGAATACAGAAAGTCGCACGATGAACTAATTCGCAAATAACAAGATAAAACTATCAAGGAGGTGTGAGATGGCATCCGAAGAATTAACCACCCGGAGAAAGGCTCAAGCTGAAGCCAGGAAAGTATGTGATGAGGCTGCGGTGCGAGCCCAAAAGGCCTACATTGAGGCTAAGAAGCAAGCGGGGATAGTTTATGAAAAGGCGACGAAACTGGCTGTCAACGATCAAGCCAGGAAGGAAGCGACCGCCGCTTATGAGGAAGCAGTAAAGCAAACCGAGAAAGTCCGGGACACGATTGTATGGGAAGCCAAGGTGGTCTTCACAGCGGCCTGGGTGGAAAAGGACAAAGACTATGCGGAGGCTATAGCCAAATCAAAGGAGCGTCTTGATAGCGCCAAAAAGGCCTATGATGAGGCTAAAAATCAAGCAAATATGGCCTATGAAGAGGCTAAGAAATCGGCCGATGGTAAACAGGTCAAGGAAGCGGCTAAAGTCTTAAAAAAGGCCATCGCGCAGGCTGATAAAGACTATCACGAGGCAATCAAGGTCTAGCACCCGGGAGAGTGCACACCGGCTTAAAGTTGCAGCTTATCGCTCCTGATTAAGTCAGCAGGCGTTTTGGAGCGTTAATTGCACGATTACTGTTTTTATGGTACACTTAAAATAAGTTCCAGTTTAGGTTATAACAAACGCATCAGAATCAACACAACCAGAGTCTTCTTAAGTATTGGATGACCCGAACTCTAACTAAGTTTTAAAGAGAGGAGGGCATCCAATGAGTTTTCAGGACAAGTCACTTCAATGCTCCGACTGCGGCACCACGTTCACGTTCAGTGCCGAAGACCAGGAGTTCTTC
>DATLAD010000124.1:0-7357 GCA_035527575.1 Dehalococcoidales bacterium | reverse complement strand
GGAAACCGATATATTTTGCGCCATTATCTACACCAGTCCGGACAGCCTCGGGCCATTAGGTATTCCCGTGCACCCCACGCAGGTTTACGAGATTATCTATAACCTGATTGTCTTCGGGGCCCTGCTGGCGCTGAGAAAGCGATTCCGTCCCGATGGCTCTCTGTTTCTTATCTACCTGACTTTTTACGGGGCATGGCGACTCGGCATCGACTTTATCCGCGAGGGCAAGCCCCTGCTCTTCGGCCTCCACGAAGCCCAGCTTATCTCCATCGTCGTCTTAATCATCACCATCACCCTGATGGCTTTAAAGACAAGGTGGGTGAAGAAGGGGGAAAAGGAAGCGGAAGAAGCTGAGCAGGAAGAAGAAGCCCCCCAGCCCTGAGCCCCGCTGAGTTATCTTTTCCCACCCGCGCCGCCCTCGTATCATCCAGGGCTTATCCCGTAAGTTTTAACTCCCCACCCCAACAGCAGGGCGTCTAAGAGGGGTGAAGCCCCTCTTTTAAAAAAATTCTCCCTCCCTTCAATCCAAGGGAGGGAGATACAGAGGGTGGGTTACCTCTTAAAAATCAAGGGGGTGAGGCTAGCGTGTGGATAGGAATTTAACGTATTATGACTGGCTCCCCTTAAAATCCAGTATGTTCAGCCTTAGCTGCTTCTTACCGCCCCAGTTATCGATTTCCAGGTTGTAGACTACATCCAGGCGCGGTGATGTTTCTGCGGTGTGATTGGCCAGCCGGAAAGCCACCCCGTCCCACACCGTGCCACCCTGCCTCAGCTTCATCCTGAGGTGTTCGCCGCTGTTGCCCATGGTGCGCCGCTCTATCACCTCCACCCCTTTACTCATAAAAATCGGCACCGGGTTGCCGATGCCGAACGGCGCCAGCAGCTGCGTTGTCTGGTAGGTATCCCCGCCGAGGTCGGGCAGGGTAACCAGGGCATCGATATTCAAGTGGGGTCGTAGCTCTACTCCCTTCAGTTCCTCGACGACCAGCGCGGACAGCCCCTCTTCAAGCTGGGGAAGGTTCTTCGTGGGCAGGGTAAATCCAGCCGCCGCCGCATGGCCGCCATAGCGGGAAAAAAGGTGGCTGAACTTGCTCAGGGCGGCGATAATATTGAATTCGGGGATGCTGCGGCAACTGGCATGGCTTACCTTATCCGCCGTATGTATCACCACCGACGGATGATAAAACTCCTCGGAAAGCCGGCTCGCCACCAGACCGGCGATACCCATGGGGTATTCCTTGTCGGCGGTGAGCAGCAGCGGCGGCAGCCCCCGGGCGATGACCTGCTCCCTGGCCCTGGCCAGCGTTGCCGTGGTCAGTCTCTGACGCTCCTCGTTTTTCTTCGCCAGCCATAGCGCCAGTTCCTGCGCCTCCTGAGTGGATTCCGTTATCAGCAGGTTATAGCCGATCAGGCCGTCGGCCAGTCTGCCGGCGGCGTTCAGGCATGGAGCGATTACCCAGGAAATACTGTCCGCATCGAGACTGCCCGCCTCAAGTCGAGTCTGGTTGATCATCTCTCTAATGCCGAGTCGCGGACTGGCGTTCATCTGTTTCAAGCCTTCTTTGATAAGGTATCGGTTTTCACCCAGCGGCGGCGACATATCGGCAACGGTGCCGATGGCTACCAGGTCGACGACTTTCTTTAACAGTTCCTCTTTACCGAGGTTCTCGAATAAAGCCTGGAGCAGTTTGAAAGCTACCCCCACCCCCGCCAGCTGCGAAAACGGGTAAGTCGACCCTTCCAGCTTGGGGTCGATGACGGCGACGGCCTCCGGGACTTCGTCCAGGGGGCTATGGTGGTCGGTGATGATGATATCCAGACCCGACCTCATCGCCTTTTTTACCTCGACCACGTCGGTAACGCCGCAGTCGACGGTAATGACCAGGCTCACGCCCTGCTCGCGCAGTCCCCTGAGGGCGGTGGTGGTGAGCCCGTGTCCTTCCGTCTGGCGGTGGGGTATGTAGGGGATGGCCTTGCCCCCGAGCAGCGATAAGCCCTGCACGAGGACAGCGGTGGCGGTAATACCGTCGGCATCAAAGTCCCCGTAAATGCCGATTGTCTCCCCGGAAAGCAGGGCGTGGTAGACTCTGGATACCGCTCTTTCCATGCCGGGAAGCAGGAGGGGGTTGCTTAAGAGGCTCTCGTCGCTGGCGAGGAAGGACCGGAAGTCCTCCGGCCGGGAGATGCCGCGATTGTACAAGAGTTGCACCAGCAGCGGGGGAAAGCCTGAGTCGCTGACCATCTGTTGGTCGGTTACGGGTGGCAGCAGGTTCCAGCGACTATGGCTCAAATTTGTGCCTCAGAGTATCTCCGTAAAATAAGTACCGAATTGTGCCCGCCGAAGCCGAAGGAGTTGGTCAGGGCGGTGGTAACCTCGGCCTTGCGGGCGACATTGGGCACGTAGTCCAGGTCACATTCGGGGTCGGGGTTCTCGTAGTTGATTGTCGGTGGTATTACCCCATTTAATATCGTCATGATGCAGATGGCCGGTTCAATGGCGCCGGCGCAGCCTATCAGGTGCCCGGTCATCGACTTCGTCGAGCTGATGGGTATCTTGTAAGCGTACTCTCCGAAGGCAGTCTTGATGGCCTTGGTTTCCATGGCGTCGTTCAGCGGAGTGGACGTGCCGTGAGCGTTGATATAGTCGATTTCTTCCGGCTTAATTCCGCCCCGCTTCATGGCTATTAGCATGGCTTTAGCGGCGCCCTCGCCGTTTTCCAGCGGCTGGGTAACGTGGAACGAGTCGGCGGTAGCGCCGTAGGCGACGATTTCCGCCAGGATATTGGCGTCTCTCTTCAGGGCATGCTCCGCGCTTTCCAGGACGAGGACGACAGCCCCCTCGCTGATGATAAAGCCGTCACGGTCTCTATCGAAAGGACGGGAGGCTTTTTGCGGTGCGTCATTCCTGGTTGACAGTGCCTTGAGGGCATTAAAGGCGGTGATGCCTACCGGGTTTATGATGGCCTCGGAGCCGCCGGCTATCATCACCTGGGTATTGCCGTGCTTGATATATTCATAGGCGGCGCCTATGGCATCCGAGCCGCTGGAGCAGGCTGACGTGGTGCACAGGTTCGGCCCTTTGACCCCCAGCGCAATTGATACCTGGGCGGCGGCCATATCCGATATCATCATCGGTGCCAGGAAAGGGCTGACCCTATCCGGCCCCTTTTCCAGCAGTACCTGTATCTGTTCGTAAAGAGTGGTCAGGCCGCCGATGCCGCTGCCGATAAAAACGCCGATGTCGTCCTGGTTGGTAGTATCGATTCTTAAGTTGGAATTCTTGACGGCCTGGATGCCGGCGGCGACCGCCAGCTGGGCGAAACGGTCCATGCGGCGGACGTCCTTGCGGTTGATGTAATCGGTCGGCTCGAATCCCTTGACCTCTCCGGCGAATTTCGTCTCATGACGCGTGGCGTCGAACAGGGTAATATAATCAATGCCGGATTTACCGGCGACGAGATTGTCCCAGGTGGTAGCCATATCCAGGCCGAGCGGCGTAAGGGCCCCGATACCGGTAACTACAACTCTGCTGATTTGACTGTTAATTGTAGTAACCTCCTTGTTTTTGCATTAATTGGAGATGAAAATCCGACGAGGGATTTAAGTTATTTTTAGCATATCTTGAGATTATTTTCAAGTCTGTACGCTTTTTGGTGTGTTCGTAGCCGGTCTTTTCACCTCACCCCCAGCCCCCCTTCGTTTGTTATCTTTTCCCACCCAAACCGCCCTCGCAGCATCTATGGCTTATCCCGCCAGTCCTATCTCTCTTTAAGAAAGGGAGAAGTCCTGTTCGCCTACCACCCCCTACAGGGGCGTGCGCCGTGAGAAGGGGCGCTAGCCTGTATATAAAACTAAAGGGGGCGTCTAAGAGGGGCGAAGCCCACATATGAAGATTAGGGGGTGAGGTAAAAATGGGGTGAGGCAAGCACGCTGGCTGGTGGCAAACAGAAAATCTTAATTTTGACCCCGCGGGGACGGAAAAAGTATAATGTCTTACACTATCCTTGAAAACCGAAAATAAGTTGATGAATAAAAGAACGCAAAGACCCACGGTGGCCCTGGATAGCCTGGGCTGTAAGCTGAACCAGGCGGAGATACAGGCCATGGCGCGGCAGCTTACCGCAGCCGGATACAGGCTGGTGGCACCCACGGATAAGGCCGATATCTATATCCTGAACACCTGCACGGTGACACATATTGCCGACCGTAAAGCGCGCCACCTGCTGCGCCTGGCCCGGCGCAGGAACCCGGCGGCACGCCTGGTAGCCATCGGGTGCTATGCCGAAAGGTCGCCCCATGAACTTGCCCGGATTGAGGGTATAGACCTTGTTCTGGGGAACGACCAGAAGTGGCATCTTTTAAAATTACTGGAGGATGCCGACAACACGAGCCGGCCACCGACCGTAGCTCCTTCGGCATCGCGTGAACACGGCCGCCGCACCCGTGCCTTTATCAAGGTGCAGGACGGCTGCCGTAACTTCTGCGCATACTGCATTGTGCCCCTGGTGCGGAGTCGCGAGGAAATCGTACCGGTGGAAAAGGTGGTGTCCCAGGTCAGTGAGCTGGTGGCGAGCGGCTGTCAGGAGGTGGTACTGACCGGCACGGAAATCGGCACTTATAATTGTAAGGGTGTCAACCTCAAAGGGCTTCTGGAACGTATCCTGTCGGAGACAGCTATCGCCCGGCTGAGACTATCCTCCCTCCAGCCCACGGAGATTTCTCAGGAGCTTATCGACCTGTGGCGCAACCCCCGGCTGTGCCCGCATTTCCACCTGTCTTTGCAGAGCGGCAGCGACGCCGTGCTCAGGCGGATGAAACGGCGCTACACTTCTGCCGACTACCGCCGGACAGTCGCTCTCATTCGCGACTCGTTGCCGGACGTGGCTATTACTACGGACGTAATCGCCGGCTTTCCCGGCGAAACAGGTGAGGAGTTCCGGGAGACTTACGACTTCTGCCGGAATATGCAGTTCGCCCGCATCCATGTTTTCCCGTTCTCGCCCCGCCCCGGCACGGAGGCCGCGACTATGCCTCAGCAGGTGTCGGATAAAGTCAAAAAGCAGCGCAGCCAGCAGATGATTGCCCTGGCCGGAGAGCGCGCGCAGGGCTTTCAGCAGAGGTTTCTGGGTAAAACAATGGAGGTCCTGTGGGAGCAGAAAGCCGGCAGCATCTGGTCCGGCCTGACGGGCAACTACATCAAGGTCTATGCTAAAAGCAGCGGGGACCTGGCCAACCGGCTTTTGCCGGTGAGACTGGTAAAGCTTTACCGGGAAGGGGTGTGGGGGGAGCTTTTATAAAGGCTTCAGGCCGTTTGTTTCTTCAGTTTCCTCATCGGATTGACCGCTTCGCACGGCACCCCCGTCTGGCAGAGGCCGCAGCCATCGAACACTTGATGATGCTCTTCTGACAGGTCGCACAGGTGGGTGCGCAGGTGCTCATGGCATTTCAGCTTGTCGTGACCTTTCTCGGTGATAGCTCCTGCCGGGCAGCGCTCGATGCATTTGCCGCACTTCTCATTTACATAGAAAAGGCAGTTGGCGTATGGCCCCCTGGCTGTCCTTGGGCTGGCGGGCAGTTCCAGGCTGGTAACCACGCTCCCGCAGCGGTGAGCGATACCGCGTTCTGTGATAAATCCATCAGAAAGGCTGAAGGTGCCCAGTCCGGCGGCGTAGGCAATATGCCGCTCCGACCAGTTTGAGAAATAGCTTTTTCCTTCAGCTTGAAGTGTCCTTTCCCAGTAGGGCTGTAGCGTGGGTGCTACCGCTAAGTATCCCTTTTCGGTGAGGAGCTTTACCACATGTTCTCGTAAAGCGTTGTTGAAAGTCTCTCCATACCATCGTGTATATGCCCAGAGTCGGGACGGGGTACGTTTACGCTGCCGGTTGGATGTTCGCGTCTTGCTTGAAATCGGCAGTATCCAGCTTATCACCGATAGCCGTGCCAGCATATCACCGGGATTTTTATTATAAGCCTGCGCCATCGCCTCTCTGGGAGTGAGGTGGGAAGTGTCGATAATGCTCTTGTATTCGGTGAAAATGGGGTCGTCGCCGTCGGCGAACTGCACCAGCGGCTCATCGAAGATAACATCGTTTTCGGATGTCGGCATGCGATTCTGAGGACTTTCGACCGCGAAAGACCTGATTTCTTTAATAATAGATTCAGCCGCTTTAGCAGGTTGTTTAGCCACGCACACTCCTTATCTCCGCTTCAGCAATTTTACATAAAGTATGAAGTTTTTACTCCATCACCGGGCGGTGCTCCAGTATCTCCCTGAGAGACCTGGTCGGCATCAGGAAGTCCTCCTCGGTGATGTAAGATTCGCCGATGAGCCTCATCTTTTCCAGCAGGGCGTGGAAGTTAATCGCCCAGCCGATGCCCCACGCCTCCGCTGTGAATATCCGGCTGTTTTCCGCGTTCCAGTAGGACTCCCGGAAACGCTCGATTGTAGGCAGCCGGAAGTCATAGGGTATGAAGCCCAGCTTCCCGTGCCAGTGCCTTTCTTCTTCAGGCTTTTCCATTTCCTGGCACACTGCGGCGAGAGTGATGGTAATGACTGCCGCCTGAATCAACCTGCCAATCCACTCCTTAGCCATAACAGCTCCTTTTAGTTATTATTGATTTCTATCCCCATGACTACTGAGGTTTCAATCTGGCGCGGTGGAATATCCCAGTAATCTGCCAGCAGCTTATCTTTATCCGGTAGAAGATTGAATCCGTGTTTCTGGTAAAACGCAATCGCCCGGTGTGCCGCCGTCCATGTTCCCACCAGCAAGCTCGGGGTGGTTGTCAGGCTCTTGAGGTGTTCGAGCAGCCTGGTGCCTATTCCCTGGTTCTGGTATTGGGGCAAAACATACGCATGGCGGATGAGGGTTATATCTTTAATCGGCTCGATGCCCATGATGCCGACCAGTTCCCCGTTAACCTCCCAGCCATAGAAGATTACCCGTTTTATCTCCCGTTGCAGTTCCTCCTCGGGCATGTAGGGCTGATGATAGCAATCGGCCGCGATGACGCCGTCATAGGCTTTGGCGGCCTCGTTAATAATGCTGTATATTTTACCGGCGTCTTCCGCCCGGCACCTGCGAATCATATTCCGGTACATCCTCTTCATCAGTTATTATACATAAGGCGGTTTGTTAAAGGAAGTCCTGGAAGTAAAAAATACGGTAGACAGGCGGTGTTTTTTGCAGGAAAATATGTTATAATCTTTTTATCAAATAATAATTTGACCTCCGGATTATCAGGAGATATCTTTTAAGGGCTTGTACCACTCCCGCTTTTTCTCGTCGTTTTTTGTGATGTAGAGAAAGTATGCGGGTAGCTGGCCGGGCCTGATTAAGTTTTAGGGAGGTTT
>DATLAD010000123.1:0-6819 GCA_035527575.1 Dehalococcoidales bacterium | reverse complement strand
TCGTGGGAGAGGTCGATACCGGCCAGATTACCCTTCAGTTCGGGGATGGCGTGAATCACGCCTTTTTCACCCAGTATTAAGCCGCGGCACTCAAGGTGTCCCTTTACCTCCGGGGCGTTGCCTTCGATGTAACCGCGGGCGATGATTTTCCCGCCGGTGGTGATGGCGCGGGAGATTATTTCCGTCCTGGACCCTTTAGCATCGAGGAATACCCGCGAACCCACGTCCAGCGAAGAGCCCTCGCCCGTTACCAGGATACTGTTGTACCTGACCGTAGAGTTTTCACCGACACATCTTGCGGTGGGGTACATCTGTAACGAGCGTACCGGCTTCATCAGCAGGTAGTTGCTCATGAAGAGGCCGTCTTCCTCGATGATAGCGGCGGTGCGGGGTCGCACGTCCGTTTCCGGATTCCAGTTGTGTATCATGGTGAAGGTAACCCTGGCTCCTCGCTTGATATAGAACTCGGAGACCCCCAGGTGCAGTCCGGGTTCATCTCTGCTAGCCGTGGTACAGCCGGTAATGATGTGCAGCTCCGAGCCTTCTTCGGCAATAATAATGTTATGCACATTTTGCGCCAGTTTATCTTTGGCCAGGTACAGGCAGGCCTGGACCGGAAAGACCGTTTTTTCTCCGGGCAGAGCCCTGATGAAGTAGCCGCTATACTGGTTCAACTCGATATTGGCGGTATACTTGTCCTGGTCCACGGCGACCGCCTGCCACCAGTAGTCCGCAAACCAGTCGTACTTCTCCATAGCCTGACCGACCGGCATTACTTCCACCCCGTCCTGACCGGCGGAACTGTGGACGGGCGTATTGTCCATCTGGATGTAAGTGCCCGACCTCTGGCTGGTATCATCCAGCAGGATGCCGGCATCGAGCATCTGCTTCTTGGCTTTAGCCGGGAGCCGGGAGGGGTCTTTATGATAGGCGGGATTATCATCGGAATTGACATACTTGCTCAGGTCTATATCTTCACCGAAGGAGGCTGTCTTACCGGCGGCAGCTTTTGCCTTATCTTTGAAGTTCCCGGATGCGCTGGATTTACTCATGTGCCGGCAACCTCCCCAGATAGCATTTTACACACTCATCGTAGCCTCTCTCCCTGATGGTCGCGAGCATTTCATGGGGGTCACCCACACAGCCGATAGTCCCATCGCACATGACGTAACCGGTGCGTGCATTGACGTAGTCCAGGATATGACCGGTATGGGTGATAATAAGTCCCATGCACTTACGGTACTGTATCGGGCAGTTCTTTTCCAGGAGGTCGTTCATAAGCTCGCCGATGAGGGCTATATTCACCAGGTCAACACCCGATTCCGGTTCGTCCATTAGCGTCAATTCCGGTTTCTGGGCAAGGAGCTGCATCAATTCGGAACGCTTTATTTCGCCTCCGGAAAACCCGTAGTTGATATCCCTCTCCAGAAATTCGCCCAGGTTGGCCATATTAGCCAGCTTTTCGATGGTGTCACCATCTCCGCTCCCTTTGAGGCAGGCAGCCACCATGTCGCGTGTTCTGACACCCCGTACCACCGGGGGCCGCTGGAAAGACATGCCGATGCCCATTCTTGCCCTCTCATCCACGGTGAGACCGGTGATGTCCTTGCCCTTAAAGCTGATACTGCCACCGGTCACCTTGTACTTGGGGAAACCCATGATAGCCATAAGCAGGGTGCTTTTACCGGCACCGTTAGGCCCGAAGAGGACATGGGTCTCGCCGTTCTGTATGGTCATGTTCACATTGTGGATTATTTCCTTGCCTTCCACGGCTACAGACAGGTCCTTGATTTTCAGCATTTTTCACCCCTGAAAGCGAATTTTATTACTCGTTTCACTCTTAGCCGCCATCGAGAGACGGGTGCTCTTTCTGGACAAACCATGCCGCCGGGTTCTTGAGAAACTCGAAGTAGTCGAGAAGGACCCGGTGGTGCTCCTCTTCCTGAACGGCTAAAGCCTCGTAGAACCGTTTTTCGGCGTCGTATGCAGCCTTGCCGGCACGGCTTTTATAGTAGTCGTAGGTCTTATTCTCCATTTCCATTGCCTTCTGTACGGCATCCAGCTCCGTAGGGATGGCGCTGACTTCTTTGTTCATTTCCTCCAGCGCCTTGGCGAATATCGTCCTCAGGCCTTTACCGCCGTCGGCGTGAAACTTCCCTTCAGGCCAGCCCTTTTTGGCACTGATATCTTTATAAATATCTTCAAAAACCTTCCGGTGTACATCCTCCTCCGCGGCCAGTTTCTCCAGCAGTTTTTTCCCCAGTTCGTTCTTGCTGGTCTTGCTGGCTTTCAGGTAGAATTCTTTGCCGTCAATTTCCATCTGGATAGCCGTCTTAAGCGCTCCGAGTGTTGTTTCCTGCTCTTTTACCATAACCCACCTCCTCTGGAACATTAATCAAATAGGATTCAGCTTACCATACTCACATTGCGTAACGAATAATAGAACGAAATCACGATACTGTCAATAATTCAGTTAAAATTCTTATATATTTTACTCGTGATATTTTGCGGTGTATGTGATAAAAGTTTCAAAAACAGTCAAACGATATACATACCCCTAAAAAGTATATCACATCTTCATGCCGTCCAACCGATTACCAGAACAAGGGCGATACCGTTGCGCCCTTTCCGCTTGACATCACTACGATGCGATTATATCATTGAATTATAGAGCAGTAATTTTAAAACAGAGGCAGGCAAATGGCAGGTAAAAAAGTAGTTATCTATTCTACCCCCACCTGACCCTGGTGCACCAAGGCGAAAGAGTATCTTTCCCAGAAGAAAATCACCTACACAGATTATAATGTCGCCATGGACAAGGATGCTGCCAAAGAGATGATTGAAAAAACGAAGCAGATGGCAGTACCCGCCATCATCATCGACGATAAAGATATCGTGATCGGTTTCAATCCCGCCAAGCTGGACGAACTGCTGTCACCGGGTAAAAAGAAGTAATCCCTGCGATTACAGGTCTTTCTTTATCTGTTCGAACTCCTCCCGGGATATCTCGCCCCTGGCATAGCGTTCTCTGGCTATTCCCAAAGGATCCTGTTTACCGGTAGCACCGCTATGTCTGGTTAACCTGCTTATTCCCCACACGATAAGGGCAATAAGACCACCCCAGAAGAATATCATCCATATTCCTCCGAAAACCATCCACCAGCCCGCACCTTCATGCATAAACCACATAATACTGCCTCCTGAAATGCTGCCAAACATTACCTTTCAGTCTCAATTTTAACCCTTATCATCCGAAAAGCATGTGATAATTATCACATACAGTAAATCGGCAATTGTTTACAATCTCAGTAAACAATATAGAAGGAGGTCGTGCCGTGAAATTAATTCGTGTTCTGTCAATATTAGTGCTGTGTCTGGGCCTGGTAGCTATCGTGCTGGGTGGTGTCTTCATCGGCATGGGTGTGGCTAAGAACAACCTGCTGGTAACATCGATGCAACAGGAGAAGATTACTCTGGGCGTCCCGTCGGATAAGCTGGCTGCCGGGGAGGTAATCGATAACGCCGAAGAAGCCCAAATTGCCGGTGATACCGTCAGGGAACACCGGCACAGCATAGCCCCGACGTACGGAGACCTGCTCGGCGGTAAACAATACGACCCGACAAATCCCCAGCAGTTGACGTATGCCCAGGCGCTCAACCTGGAGAACTACCTGTACCTGGCCGTTCTCGGCTTCGGGGTGACCCAGATAGCTATGGGTAGCGGCGCTTTCATGGTCATCACGGGCATAGCGCTTATCAGCACCGGGTTTGCCCTTCAGCGTCATAACCACGCACATTAATAGATAGACACCGTTTACAGACTGTTTTATCAAGGCTTCGCCGGGTTGCCCCCTGGGGGGAAACAGGGAGGTCTGGCTAGTCGGCACCCTCTATGCTATACTTGTTCCGGCCGATAACCCCGCACTTCGTGAGAAAAATGGGGAGGTAGGTTACATGGATGAAACGCTGAAATTAATCGACCAGCTTATCGCGGAGCACAAGGTAATCACCAAAAGAGCCGGGTCTTTAGAAAAGGCAGCCAACGATGCCAGCCTGCTTTCGGACCTGAAAGAAGCCAAAGACACTTTCGTGCCGGGTCGGTTCGACCAGAGTAAGAGCCTGCAGACACTCCAGGAGATGCTGGGGGAAATCGATCCCTGGCTCGATAATCACTTCAACCGGGAGGAGACCGCCCTCCTGACGGCCGTGGAAAAGCACGGCGACCGCAAGTTCGTCACGGCCCTTAACTCCCTGCTGCTGGAGCATTCCGACCTGAGAAACCGGATGTCCCATTCCAAAGAACACGTTACCGAGTTGGTCGGCGGCGGACTGGCCCGGCACCGCTGGGACGCCAGCGCCAACGATATGCGCGCCCACCTCACACATACGAGAAAGCTGCTCGAAGCCCATGCCTCCATGGAGAACGACCTCTTTAAGGAGCTACGCCGACATTTGAAGGAAACAGGCCATCGAAAGGAGAAAAAACAGTGACCAGAAGCGTAAGCCTTTCTGTAAATAACGTACCCATTAAACTCGATTACTTTGTCGAGGGTTATATCGACCATGTCATCGGCGGCATTATCGCCAGCCTGCACGATACAGAGGAAATCGATACGCTGGAACTTACCGTCGATAACGAGGGACAGGTAAAGCTCCGGTTGAACAACGTCGACGTTCCCCTCAAGTATTTCCCTATGGATATAATCAAGAGCACCCTCGAGGGGATGGTTACCCCGCTAAAAGGAGTGGACAGGGCATTAAGCACGATTGAGATTAAGATATCTAGTGCTTAGTTGCAGCAATAAGCGTTACGATACCGACGTTCATGGTGAGCTTGTCGAACCAATAAGCGTTACGATACCGCCGTTCATGGTGAGCTTGTCGAACCATCGGCGCGCCCTTGGACAGGCTCAGGGCGAGCGGGATTATTAAAACACTCTTTTACGCAACAAGATATTAGTTCGGTGCCGTCGCTATCTCTTCAGACGGACGTCTCGCAGAGTTTCACGTCACCCCAGGCGCCCACGCTTTTACCCACGACAATGACGATGCCTTTCAGACCATCGATGCTCCGGCCGAACTCAATGGCCGCATCGATGCCACCGGATTGCTTGACCCGGTTGCCGATAGCCGTCGCCGCCGCATCGGCCAGGGCGGCGGAAGCGGAAAGCACGACTACGGCATCGGCCTTACCGTAGCTAAGGGAATGGCCTACCGTGCCCGAAGATGTACAAATACCCAGAGGCGTGTCCCGTGCGTCTATATCCAGGCCGATTTTCCCCGTCAACGGCGAGTCCCCGGCGTAAATGCCGACAGTCCTCTTATTGAGAATTTTGAGATAGATATCGCCGCCGTTTTCCACGATTATCTCCGCTGAAAAACTCAGCAGCTCCCTGCCGACGCACTCCGCGATGGCTCCGGCTACGGCCGCCATCGGCCCTACTCCGGCTTTCTGCGCCGCAACGGCCATCTGTTTAACGATAGCAGGGGCATATTCCGGGACCGGGAGGGGCTCAAGCGATGTGAGAAATGCAGGGTGCCGCTTGATATAGCCCTCAAGCTGATAGCGGTATTTCAATACCAGGCGGTGGGCTTTTCTCTGCAGATTGGCGGCGGCGCGGATATATAAATCGGTTTCTTTAACCGTTACCTCGAACGGTATCAGGTCTCTGCCCTCAATCCAGTGCCGGTATGTCCTCGGCTGGTATGTATCCTCTTTCATAATTCATTACGTCATTCCCGCTAAACTTGCCCCGTACTCGATACGGGAGCGGAAATCCTGTATTCAACATAGTTATTTGTTAACCTATCTTCAGAGAAGAAATAGATAAATACTCTGATTCTATAAAAGATGCTGTAATTGAAGCCGATACTTCTTGGCTACATTATGAATGATTAACAAAATAATTATCTAAGAAAGGACAATAATTTTAACATCAAGTTTCGTTAATTCATTATTACATTTGTTTTGAAATCTTATCGCAACAGATAATGGTTTAACGGATGATTTAATATCAGTTAATGCAGTACCAGCTTCAGTATAGATTCGCTGCTTTACATTTGGATGCTGTTGAAGTGTGGCATTGTGTCGATAAATGATACTCTCTGTGGTGGAAATTACGATGAAGGAAGCCAGTTCTATCTGGGTTACCAATAAAGAGCGTTTTAATTGTTGTAGTTCATGTTGGACTGGTTTTAATTTTCTATCAAGGATTTCACTAATACGACGTTCCCAGACTTCCACAGGTTCATTTGTCATTTCGGATTCTCCTTCGGGGCGGTGACTGTTGCCTGCCGGGATTGGCGAGCATCGCCCTTATTATACTCATCGTAAACGCTAAAAATGCACTTCCATCGCCCTCGGCGGGCAGGCGGGAATACAGAGTCCGCAGGCGATGCATTTCCCATTATCGAACTGTACGACCCTTGTCTTCGGGTCGACCCTGAAAGCGCCGGTCGGGCAAACGGTGATGCAGGCGCCGCAGTTGGTGCACCTTTCCTCGTTGCGCGTCACGTCCTGGCTGAGCGACTGTATCTTCACGCCGGCTTTAATCAGGAAATTAATCCCCTTATCATACTCCTTCTGGTTCCCTTTAAGCTCCAGCACCAGCAAACCTTCCTGCTCGGGAGTGATTGAAGCCTTGAGAATATTGAACTCAAGGTCATAGTCCTTGACCAGGCGGTATATTATCGGTCGCTCCACCAGGCGCCTGGGAAAACGCAACACGATTCTTTTCGAAACAGCCATTACCACACCTCTTATTAATCAGACAATCGATTGTTTTTCTTTTACGAACTTGGATACTCGATGGGACGCTC
>DATLAD010000122.1:0-4475 GCA_035527575.1 Dehalococcoidales bacterium | reverse complement strand
ACGTAGGTATGGCACACGCCGATGCCGCCGCTGACCACCGGCATGGTGGCGTTCTCCGTGACGGACTTTATTAAGCCCGCCCCGCCCCGCGGGATAATCATGTCGATAACGTCGTTCATCTTGAGCAGGTGGTTGACGAGGGCGCGGTCGGTGTTTTCAATAAACTGCACGCAGCCTTCGGGCATACCGGCCCTTTGACAGGCTTCCCGGATTACTTTTACTATGGCGATATTCGAGTTTACCGTCTCTTTGCCGCCCCGCAGGATAACGGCGTTGCCGGACTTCAGGCAAAGGGCGGAGATGTCCACGGTGACGTTGGGTCGGCTCTCGTAGATGGCGCCGATGACGCCCAGGGGGACGCGCCTCTTGCCCACCTGCAGTCCGTTGGGCAGGGTGCGCATTTCGAACGTCTCCCCGACGGGGTCGGGTAAAGCCGCGACGGCTCTCGTATCTCCCGCTATCCCCTCCAGACGCCTCTCGTCCAGCATGAGCCGGTCGAGCAGGGCGGCGCCCATGCCGGAGGCTTTAGCTTCATCGTAGTCCTTTTTGTTGGCGGCCAGTATATCGCCTTTCCGTGCGAGCAGATCGGCGGCGATATTATGCAGGGCTTTATTTTTAATGTCCGTAGAGAGGTATGCCAGGTGGTGAGCGGCGGCTTTAGCGGCCCTCCCCTTGGCTTTAAGTTGCTCAATCGCTGATGTCATGGCTGTATTCCTTTTGGTGCGTTAGCGAACCGGTCCCTTCGAGGTCGTAGCTATCCACTACCAGGCCGAATGAAGACGTTGTTTTAATTTTTATAATGCAGGGCCCCCGGCGGCCATCATCCAGCTCGATGATGTGATTTCCCACCGGCATTATAGCTTTATCGGGGGTAATCTCACCCCGCCATTCCGCCCCGGCAGTTCCGTTTGAGGATTTCTGGTAAATCTCATAGGTGACATCATCCAGGTAGTTTTCACGGCTATCGTAAATCTTGCCTTTGCCCCTGAAAATCTGCATATCCGTTATTTTATCTACCTCTCCCTCTGTGTCCCCCTCTCCTTACGAGGTGGTAAAAGGAGAGGGGGAGTTTTTAAAAAAGAGGGGCTGCGCCCCTCTTAGACGCCCCTTCAACTAATAGTCGAACTTGTTATTACCGCTGAAATGATATACGTAGCGGGGCGGGAGGCTCGTCACCGCCCGGTTCACCCGTTTCTTGAGGGCGCACTTGCTCCGGCGGCCGTCCTCAATCTCCAGCAGGTACCCGCTGCCGTCCTTGATGCGCACGTAGTCCACCAGAGTCAGCTCCCCCCACCACCGGTTTTCCGCTTCATGTTGAAACTGATAACTAACTTCGGCTATGAATTTCTCGTCACTCGACTGGTACAGTCTGCCTGTGGCCACTTGGCTCCTCCCTTTCCAAAAGCGCTAGGTTGTTCCGGTGCACCACCTCCGGGCCATAATCGAAGCTCAATAAACTGGCGATTTTATTGGACTGGGACCCTTTAATGATGCCGATATCGCTGGAGCTGTAGTTGGTGATACCACAGCCAAGGTGAGTTCCCTCAGTATCATATATAGCCACGATGTCGCCGCGGCTGAATTTGCCTTCCGCTTTCTGTATGCCCGCCGAAAGCAGGCTTCGATTCTGTTTTTTCAGCGCCAGGGCGGCGCCGGTATCGATTATCAGTTTGCCCCTGGTGCAGAGTCCGGAGACCATCCAGCGCTCGCGGCTCTCCAGGTTGGTCGTGGTGGGCAGGAAGTGAGTGCCGGTGGACTCACCCGCGGCCAGACGCATGATAACGTCGGGCTCGCGGCCGTCGGCGATAATCACGTGCACTCCGGAGGACGTGGCCAGCGCGGCGGCTTCTATCTTGGTTATCATGCCGCCGGTGCCGAGGTTGTTCCTGGTGATGGCTCCCAGCTTTTTAATGCCGGCATCGATTTTACTCACTACGGGGACGAGTTTTGCGGCGGGGTCGCGGGAGGGGTCGGCAGTGTAGAGCCCGCCGATATCGGTCAGTATCATGAGCAGGTCGGCGTCGACCAGGTTGGCCACCATCGCCGAAAGGTTATCGTTATCGCCGAACTTGGCTTCCTTAATCTCGTCGATCGAGACAACGTCGTTTTCGTTAACGATGGAGATAACGCGAAGTTCCATCAGCGCCAGCAGGGTATTGCGGGCATTCAGGTATCCGGAGCGGTCGGAGAGGTCGGCCTTGGTCAGCAGGGCCTGCGCCACGGTGATGTTGTGCTCCTCGAAGAGTCGCTCGTAGATATTCATCAGCCGGCTCTGCCCCACCGAGGCCAGCACCTGCTTGAAGGGGATACCCTTGATGTTTTTGGGCAGGCCCAGCTTGTACCGCCCCGAAGCTATAGCCCCCGAAGAGACGAGAATGGGTTCCGCACCCCTGGCGTGCAGTTGCGCTATCTGGGCCACCAGCCGGGACATGATTTCATGGTCCAGGTGGGTGCTGCCGCCGGTCAGCAGGCGCGTGCCCATCTTGATTACGATACGCTGGTACGTCAGCCCCGCAGACTTTGGTTTTTTACTGTTCTTGCTCATGTTATTTTTCGCAGGTAGTATGTTCCATTATAGCAAGGTGCGGCCAGTTGAACAAGGTAGTGATTGTGGTGTATTCTGATTAGGCTGCACGTATGAACGAAGTATCGCGACCCCGGACGAAAAGTATCCTGCCTGTTATCTCCTTCGTAACCTTTATCGGTTTCCTGGATACCCACCTGCTGATACCGGTCATGGCTCTATATGCTTATGAGCTCGGCGCTGGCATCGGCATTGTCGGCCTTATTATCGGCCTGTATTCGATTGTAAATACCCCGGCGAATATTTTCTTTGGCCGCCTGGTGGACAGGGTCGGCTACAGGCTGCCGCTGGTGGCCGGTCTCATCGGCGATGCCGTGAGCATGTTCCTTTATACGCTGTGCCGTTTTCCGTTTCACCTGGCTCTGGTGCGGGTGCTCCACGGGCTAACCGGCGGCATGGTCGGCCCGTCGACGATGTCGGCGATAGCCCATCACAGCGGCGAGACACGCCGGGGCCGGGCCATGGCTCTCTACGGTATGTCCCTGGCGGCGGCGACACTCGTGGGATACGGTTTGAGCGGATTTATCGCTTCCAGGCTCGGCTATAAAGTGGTCTTCTGGCTGGGTGGGGCTTTACTGGTCATAGGTGCGGCTCTGGCGCTGTGGCTGCCGGGGAGCCGACGCCCCAATACGAATGAGCTTAGAACGTCTCCCGGTGGAGACTGGCGGAGGGTGAAGGAAATGTTAAAGAGGAGGGGACTTATCGGCCCTTACTGCACGATATTTGCGCAGTATTTTTCTTTCGGCGGCGTCGTTACGCTCTTGCCGCTCTACCTGAAAAACCTGGGTATGGAAGCCTTCCATGTCGGTATACTGCTGGCGGTTTTCGCCGTTTTGTTCATCGTTCTCCAGATGCCCGTGGGGACTCTCTCCGACCGTGTCGGGAGGGCGAGGTTGACCACGGCCGGACTGGCTCTCGGCATTGTCGCCCTGGTGCTGCTGCCCTGGATGACAGCCTTCCCCCTGCTGGCGATTGTGATGGCGTTATACGGCGCCGCCTACGGGATGATTTTTCCATCGGTTTCGGCCATGGTGGCCGACCACACCGCGGAAGAAGAGCGCGGGCTGGGTACCGGGATTTTCCATGCCCTGCTTACGGCCGGGGTAGCCATCGGCGCGCCCGTATTGGGCTGGGTGGGTAGCATGGTGGGTGTACAGCCGGGGCTGATATTGAGCGCCGGCGTTATGGTCCTGGCTTTAGCTGTAACGCTGGTTGTCAGGAAGAATACCTAGGCCTGGTCGGCTATTCTGTGTTAAAATCTTTATAAAAGGGCTGGTCGGAAACGACGAGCCCTAGAGGTGTTTACAGGAGTATTATGCCGGAACTTAGCAAATTATTGAAATTAATCGATTCTGTGCCCGAGTATCACAGCCTCCTTGATGAACTGAAACAGCGGAGCGATACCACGGTGGTGGTGCTGGATGCCGCCAGGCCTTATCTGGTGGCGGCCCTGTACGAAAGCCTGCGGTTGCCGGTACTCGTGGTCACGGCACAGCCGGAGAATGCCAAAAAGCTTCACGAACAGCTTTTAAGCTGGCGCGCTTCCGGGCTGGTGAGGTTTTTCCCGGAGCCTGACGTGCTGCCGTACGAGCGCCTGGCCTCGGACACTACTACCGAGATGGAGCGCATTCAGGTGCTCTCGGCGCTGGCCGGCTGTAACGGGGGAGAGACGGATGTTGATTTGCCTCTCGTAGTAGCTTCGACAGCGGCGCTCATGTCCAGGACGGCGCCGCACCGTGATTTTATTTCCGCCTGCCACACCGTAAAGCTGGGGATGGACATACCCCCTTTCAAACTTCTGGGACGATTGGAAGCCATGGGTTACCAGATAGAAAACGTGGTGGAGGTGCCGGGCACCGTGAGCCACCGCGGCGGTATTATCGATATTTTC
>DATLAD010000121.1:0-4748 GCA_035527575.1 Dehalococcoidales bacterium | reverse complement strand
AGCTTAAGCGAGGTCGTACTTCAGAACTGGGCGGCCCTGCTTAAGCTCTGGTGGTAGCCATATCCGGGAGTAGAGATATTGACTGAGTTATGGCGTGGCTTGCTGAAGGCAATTGAACTTATCATTGCCCTTGACCCGGAGGTTATGCAGATAGCCGGGAGGTCGCTGAGGATTGCGGTAACCTCGATAGTCATCGGCTCTATCATCTGCATACCCCTGGGCTGTCTCATTCACTTTAACCAGTTCCGCGGTAAAAGGTTCATCGTCGTCGGCATAATTCAGACGCTTTACAGTGTCCCCACCGTGGCCATTGGGCTTTTCGTCTTCGTCTTCATTTCCAATGCCGGGCCGCTGGGCGGGCTGCACATACTTTTCACCCCTACGGCGATTGTTATCGGGCAGGTGTTGCTGGTTACCCCGCTGCTGCTCGGTTTGACGCTCTCTGCCCTCAGCGGCATAGATAAAACAATTCCCGATACGGCCCGCTCGCTTGGCGCCAGTGGCTGGCAGATGGCGGTACTCGTCGTCAAGGAAGCCAGGTTTGCCGTCATGGCGGCCGTTATCCTGGGGTTTGGCCGGGCCATCTCGGAGGTAGGCATATCACTCATGGTCGGCGGCAATATCCGGGGCTTCACCCGGGTCCTTACCACGGCTATTTCGCTGGAAACATCCAAGGGCGACCTGGAGCTTTCGCTGGCACTGGGTATAATCCTCATTTTCCTGGCGCTGGTCGCGAACATTATCTTGAACAGGATACAGCAGAGGTAATCATGCCATTGATAGAGACGAGAGACCTGTGGCAGCGGCGAGACGGACAGGACATTCTGAAAAACATTAACCTGAGGGTCGAACGCGGTGAGATTTTTGCCTTAATCGGTCCTACCGGCGCCGGCAAGACAACGCTGCTGCGCCTTATTGACGTGCTGGATGCACCCGCGGTGGGCAAGGTATTTTTTGATGGCGCCGATGTGAATGCCTCGGATAGGATAAGGCTGGAAACGCGCCGCCGGATGGCCTTCGTCCTCCAGAAGCCGGTCATTTTCAACTCCAGCGTTTATGATAACATAGCCTGCGGCTTGAGATGGCGCGGCATAGATAGCCGTCACACTCGTGAAGAAGTTGACGGTATTCTGGAGACGGTGGGGCTTACCTCGTATAAGAATAGAAATGCCCGAACGCTGTCCGGGGGCGAGGTGCAAAGGGTAGCTATAGCCCGGGCGATTGCCGTCCGGCCGGAAGTATTGCTCCTTGACGAACCTACCGCCAATCTCGACCCTGTTTCGGCCTCGAAAATTGAGGAATTGATAGCCGGTGTCATTAAGCGGGAGACCATCACCGTAATCATGGCGACCCATGATATGTCGCAGGGGCAGCGTCTCGCCGACAGGATTGGCGTGCTCATCAACGGCGAAATGGTCCAGTCCGGCGCTTCAAGGGATATCTTCACTTCCCCCAGAAACAGGCAGGTAGCCGAGTTCGTCGGTATGGAAAACATTATTGACGGGGCGGTTATCTCCAGCGAGGGTGAAATGGCTGCCATAGATATCAATGGCAGGATTATTGAGGCCGTGACCGATTTCGATATCGGAGAAGAGGTGTCAGTCTGCATGCGGCCGGAAGATGTAACGGTGGCGCTGGCTAAAATATCAAGCAGCGCCCGTAACTCCCTCGCTGGTACCATAACCTGGGCGGTGTCTGCCGGGCCGCTCTGCCGTGTCGAAATAGACTGCGGGTTTCCTCTGGTGGCACTGGTCACCAGAAGGTCCGCTGAAGAAATGGGACTGAAAAAAGGTACGCAGGTTTACGCCACCTTTAAAGCCGTGAGTATCCATGTCATCAGGCGACATTGACAGCCCGATTGTATTGATGATATATTTTTCTATGCTGGCAGCGTAGCTCAGTGGCAGAGCAGGGGACTCATAAGCCCTTGGTCGGCGGTTCAAATCCACCCGCTGCCACTTATAAATTAACCTGGAGTCCTCTATCTCTGAGATATTCCTTCACCTGTTTTATGCTTAAGATTCGATAATGAAAAACCGAAGCTGCTAATAGAATCTGAGCACCCCCTTTTACTACTCCGTCATAGAAATGCTCCGGAGTTCCTGCCCCTCCGGACGCAACTACAGGAAGCTCAACTGCATCTGAAATGGCTCTTGTGTAATCCAAATCATAGCCAGTTTGCGTACCATCTCCATCCATACTTGTGGGCAGTATTGTGCCGGCACCAAGCTCCTGGCATTGTTTTGCCCATGATACAGCATCTTGCCCAACCGGCTTCGTGCCACCGGATACGACCAGCTCAAAACCAGAAGGCATACTCTTGTTTCTTCTAGCATCAATAGCCACAGTGACTTTTTCTGTACCAAATTGCATTGATGCTTGTTTTACTAATTCCGGGTTATTTACAGCAGCGCTGTTTATTGAAACTTTATTTGCTCCAGCTTCCAATACCATTTCAATGTCTTCTAAAGAAGAAATGCCACCGCCAACTGTCAAAGGGATATTTATGACCGAAGATACATTTCTAACCCATTCCTTCCTTGTCTTCCTGTTTTCTACTGTCGCTGCGATATCCAACATAGCCAGCTCGTCAGCACCCTCTTTCTGATAGTACGACGCATTTTCAACAGGGTCTCCCGCGTCTTTCAGACCGACGAAATGTATACCTTTCACTATTCTGCCATTTTTCATATCCAGACACGGCATAATCTTTATGATGCCCATTACTATATATCCTTTCTTTAGTCTGCTATTGGAAGATAGAGTATACCATGAAAAAGGTTACACCCTCATTGACAACTAAATCCACCCGCTGCCACTTTTTTTTGCTACAAATCCCAATGTTTTTTACATCTGTTCACTATTAATCGGAAATTAATTCAAGACAACTCTTCGGGAAATACATGATGTCTTTATCCCCTTCAAGAAGAACGCTATACAGCGTTTCATTATTTCTACTGGTTATTATTACTCCTGCTCTTATGTTTTTCATTTCATTTAGGATTGCATTCATATGACGAGCCTTTATTTGACCGGCTCTGCCTTGAAATTCGCCGTACGTTATTTTGACTTTGTCACCGATGTTCATTGCTACACAACCACCTTATAAATCTATTATTTGTATAGTTAATAATACCACTATTGATAGTTAACCATCAGGCGGTTCAAATCCAGCCGCTGCCACTTATTTATTCCCCTAATCTAACCTTCTGATGCCGGGAATAAATATTAACGCCAGGCCTGAAAGCACAACAAGGAGCATGGCAAGTACTCCGAGTACCCACTGGACCGGTACTACTTCGGCCAGTATCCCCGCCAGAAATGTGCATACGCTCATGAAACCCCATTGCATACTGAATATACTCATTACCCTTCCCCGGTATTCAGCTTCAGCGTAAGCCTGTAGTAAAGCGCTGCTTATTGTCATGCGAAATGTTTGACCGAGACCGACGAAGACGATAAATGTCAGTGAGAGACCCCATGAGGAGGAAAAAGAAAAAACAATCAGAGCTATACCGGATACGATGCCGCTTGCCATTAGCATGAGGCCGCGCTTTTTATTGGGTGAAGAAGCCAAAATAATGGAGCCTACCAGTGCCCCGGCACCGGAAACGCTCATGAGTACACCCATCCCCGTAGCGCCGACTTTCAGAATATCGTCTATGAAGATAGGCAGTAGCTGCTGGTAGGGCATGGCCAATATGGTGACCATCAGAGAAAAACCCAGAACGAAGAGTATCATTGTATCCTTTCGGATATACTGGAAGCCCTTCTGGATTTCTACCAGGATGTTTCCAACCCCGGCTGTTTTTTGTCTGGTGCCGGGTACAAAAAAGATGAAGAATGCCGAAAAGACGTACAGGCCGGCCATGGTGTAATACACAGCCTCGAAATCGAAAGCATCAATCATAAAGCCGGCCAGCCCGGGAGCAATGAGATTCAGGACATTCATACCCATCGTGTTCAGGGCTACGGCGTTCATTAACTGTTCCCGACTGATAATTTCCGCGATTATCGCCTGGAGCGCGGGCATCATCAGGCCCATTAAGCTGCCCATCAAGAATGAGGAAGCTATAAGAATCAACCAGGAGTCGGGCTTTTCCTGGCTGACATAACCGGTATCGAGAGCCAGGGCGAGAAGAATCGATAGCACCGCCGAGCTTAATAAACTCGCAATAACGATTCGTTTTTTAGGTATCCGGTCGGCAATAGCGCCTCCAAACATGGATACGAATATCATGGGGAATGCGCTGACCAGAGCCATTGTTCCCAGCAGGGCGGACGAACCGGTAATACGGTACATCAACAGCGGGCCGGTTACTATCTGCATGCTCAGCGAGGCAAACTGCGCCAGAGAACCGGATAAATAAAGACGGTAGGCCGGAATATGCAATGAGCTGAACATTCTGAATCCGGATACGGCGCTACCGATTTTACTGCGTTCCGATTTTTTCAACGGCTGCTTTCAATTATGAGATATATTACCGGGTGCGTATATTTTACTCCTAAGCAACTTATTGAATCAACGTAACCAGGATTTCTCAATCGGTTGGCCTGTCATTACGCACTCCGCTGCATGATTCCTGCGCCATCCATGCTTTTCCGGCTAATGTAAAAATATCGGCTCTTTTATGGCGTTTTTCTTGTTGACTTTGAGGGGAAATACCCAGAGGAATTAGCGGTTTGCATGCTTCTGTTTACCGTCCGGTTTATTTAAGATTGATTATTATGGGTCAATTTATATCTAA
>DATLAD010000120.1:0-6022 GCA_035527575.1 Dehalococcoidales bacterium | reverse complement strand
AGGACTTGCCGGACAGCAGCGTGAGCGCCGGCCTGATACCCTTGCCGGTCTCTTTCAACACGTAGTGTAATTGCTTCGACAGCCAGTCGAAGTCGACATGGCTGATGGACTCCAGCGTGTCCCTTACCCTGTTTAAATCTTTCTGGACAGGCGCGTAAATCTGCCTAAGTTCCAATGCGTTTTGTCTCCTCGTCTATAATGCTCTCGTCGAGCTTTGTAAACAGCGGTTGCGGTTCTCTTAGTTTTTGGCCCGGCGGCAGCGGTTGCGGCTGCCAGCCGTAATCCTCTACTTTACCCTCGAAGCCGAGGTATTGGTGCACCTTCTGGGAGCTGAAGGGGAGGAAGGGGTAAAACAATGTTTTCAGCCCGGAAATTACGGTGAGTGCTACGTACAGAGATGTAGCTGCTGCCTCTCTGTTTTCTTTAATTACCTTCCAGGGAGATTTTTCATCAAGGTATCCGTTAGCCAGACGAGCCAGTGCCATCGCGTTTTGAATGGCTTCCTTGAAATGACAATTTTCCAGGCAATGAGCCATAGATATAAAAGTACTTTCGACACCCTTAAGTATTTGCTGGCTAACTTCATCTATTTCGCCGTGTTCCGGCACGCAGCCGTCGAAGTTGCGGTAGACGAAGGTCAGCACCCGGTTGACCAGGTTGCCGTAGGTGGCCACCAGCTCGTCGTTGTTGCGGCGGACGAACTCGCGCCAGGAAAAATCGGTATCGCTGGTTTCCGGCATATTGATGGAGAGCAGGTAACGCAGGGGGTCGGGGTCGTACCGCGAAAGATAGTCGGGCAGCCAGACCGCCCAGTTCCTGCTCTTAGAAAGCCTTTTACCTTCGATAGTCAGGAACTCATTGGCGGGTACATCGGTGGGGAGGTTGAGGCCTCCGTAGCCCATCAGCATGGCCGGCCAGATGAGGGTGTGGAAGGGGATATTATCCTTGCCCATGAAGTAATAGCTTCTGGCACTGGTATCTTCCCAGAAACGCCGCCAGGCGTCTTCATCGCCGGCTATTTCCTTAGCCCATTGCTTCGAGGCCGAAAGGTAGCCGATAACAGCCTCGAACCACACGTAGAGTCGTTTATTTTCAAAGCCCTTGACCGGCACCGGCACGCCCCATTCGATATCGCGGGTGATGGCCCTGTCCCTCAGTCCTTCTTTAAGATAGCGCCGGGTGAGGCCGTAGACATTGGGTCTCCACTGCTGCTGCTCTCCGGCCCACTTTTCCAGATTCTCCTGGAAAGCGCTCAGCTTCAGGAAAAAGTGCTCCGATTCTTTGAGGACGGGTGGTGTCTTGCATATCCGGCAGTAGGGGTCGATAAGCTCCGTGGCGTTCAGGGGCTTACCGCAGGCGTCACACTGGTCGCCTCTGGCCCCGGGGGCGTTGCAGGAAGGGCAGGTGCCTTCGACATAGCGGTCGGGCAGGAAACGCTGGCACTTCGGGCAAAACGACTGGGATACGGTGTTTTTATAAAGGTAGCCTTTTTCGAGTAGCCTCAGGAAAATATCCTGCGCCACCTCGGCATGGTTTTTGGTGCCGGTGGTGGTATACAGGTCCCAGGTGATGCCCATCTTCTCCCAGCAATCGAGAAACTCCGCCTGGTAAGACGCGACTATCTCCTGCGGGGTCTTGCCTTCCTTCTCGGCCTCGATGGTTATCGGAGTGCCGTGCTGGTCCGAGCCGGATACCATCAACACCTCGTTGCCCTTGATGCGGTGGTAGCGGGCGAAAATATCCGCCGGTAGATTAGCCCCGGCGATGTGCCCCAGCTGGAGCGAACCGTTGGCATACGGCCAGGCGACACCGATGAAAATTCTCTCGCTCATACTCGACGTTATAAGAGGGGTAAAATAACCGTTCTAGAAAAAGGTCAGCACCCGCTCACCTTTCTCTTCTTTGTAGTGGGCATAGCCCTTCTTCAGGCAGCAATCGACGCAGTAGCGCCGGGTCTCGCCCTCGTCATTCTCGACGCCATCCGTTTCATTGGTGGCCAGGTATCGGTCGGGGTAGGGGATGGGTTTCCGGCACTCATCACATTTAATTTCGCCTAAAGATACACAGCCGCGACGCATTTGTTAACTCCTTTATACGTTTTAACGCTAGTCCTTTTCTCTGTCCCAGACCTTGTCCAGCCTGAGCCAGGTTTGATACAGTTCCTTCCTCGGCAGTCCCGTTTCTCCGGCCACCGTGGCAACGGCCTCTTTAGCCGTGGCCCCCGCGAGGTACATCTGGTGTAGCTGCCTCTTTACGTCCTCCGTTAACTGTGGCCTGCCCTTTGTCCCCTTGCCTTCGATGACCAGGGTGAACTCACCCCTCGGTTCGGTGAAGTATTTTATCGCCTCGCTTACCGTTCCCCGGAAGACCTCCTCGTGGAGCTTGGTTAGCTCACGGCAGACGGCCAGTCGCCGGTCGCCGAGGGTAAGGAGGATATCCTCCAGCGCCGCCGCGATTCGGTGGGGCGCTTCCAGAACGATGATGGTGCCCGGCTCACCGGCGACCGATTCCAGAGCGCGGCGGCGGGCGCCGGCTTTGTTCGGCAGGAAGCCGATGTATGTAAACCTGTCGGTGGGCAGTCCCGAGACGGCCAGCGCCGTGGTAATGGCCGAAGGCCCGGGCACGGGGACGACCGGGATATTATGCCGTCCGGCCGCCGCGATAAGCTCGTAGCCGGGGTCGGAGATACCCGGCATACCCGCCTCGGAGACCAGGGCTACATCCCCATTTTCAAGAAAGTCCAGTATATGCTCCAGCTTGGTCAGCTTGTTGTGCTCGTAATAGCTGGTCATGGACGTCTTGATTTCGTAGGCAGTGAGGAGACGCCTCGTCTTGCGGGTATCTTCGGCGGCGATGAGCTTCACCTCGCGGAGCACGCGGAGGGCGCGTAACGAGATATCCTCCAGGTTTCCTATCGGGGTGGCCACAACGTAAAGAATCGGCATTAATTTATGTTATCCTTAACCTGATTATTATAGAACGATACGCCTCTGCCTGTCTAGCTTTGAGCTTGCGGGGACAGCTTATCCGGGGTGCGCGAAAATATTCTTGAGTCAGGACATTTGGAGAATTGCCGCAGGGAAGTGCCGTCTAATCGAATTCCCGATTGAAAAGCGCCAGGAATACCAGTATCGCTATACCCACGATAGTAAACACCCCGAAGGTGATGTTGCCGTAAATCCACAAATTGGTGCCCGACGCCAGGTTGACATTGACGTGGAAGAGGCCGATGCCGCCGGCAATAAGAAGTATGAGCGCCAGTATCATGAAAAAGATAAACATAGCGATACCTTAGAGATTTCTGTTTTAGTGAACGAATTATATAGAGTGCGTTATGAATTGTCAAATATTTTTAAAATGTCGGGCAAAATAAAAGAATGCCGGTAGCCTCGGGAATGCGTAAAATTTTTGTTGCAAAATATTTTTCTTTTTTGTTATAATATAGAGCACATATGTGCAGCGAGAAGGCTACTTCTAAGTTCAAACAACTCAGGCGTGCCTACGGTTTTGACGAAGTGGCCATCGTGCCCGGAAACGTTACCCTCAACCCCGACCAGACTAACACTGATTTCAAGATCGGCGATTTTTCTTTCTCCATTCCCTTTGTAACCTCTGCCATGGACTCCGTGGTCGATGTCAACTTTGCTATTCAGCTGGGTAAACTGGGCGGACTCGGCGTTCTCAACCTGGACGGGATACAGGCCCGCTACGAAAATCCCGACGAAGTGCTGGATAAAATCGCCAGAACCTCAGATGCCGAAGTCACAGCCCTGCTCCAGAAGATATACCGGGAGCCGATAAAAGAGAAACTCGTCGGCGACCGGGTAAGGGCTATCAAGAAGGCCGGGGTGGTGTGTGCCATATCGTTGATACCGGCCAACACCAAGCACCTGGCCCCCATCGTGGCCGAGGCCGGCGGCGATATCCTGGTGGTGCAGTCCACGGTCACCAGCGCCCGGCATACCTCCAAGAGCTATCGTGGCCTGATATTTTCCGAGCTGTGCCAGCAAATTAAAATGCCGATTGTCGTCGGCAACTGCGTCAGCTATACTGCCTGCCTGGAACTGATGAGGACGGGGATATCCGGGGTGCTGGTCGGTGTCGGCCCCGGTGCTGCCTGTACCAGCCGGGAAGTCCTCGGCCTCGGTGTTCCCCAGATAACGGCGACTATCGATTGCGCGGCGGCCAGAGACGAGTATTACCGTGAAACAGGCACGTATGTGCCGATAATCACCGACGGCGGTTTCAACAAGGGCGGCGATGTATGCAAGGCTTTTGCCGCCGGCACCGATGCCGTCATGCTCGGTTCCAATTTTGCCCGGACTAAGGAAGCCCCGGGACGCGGCTATCACTGGGGTATGTCTCATCCCCACCCGGCCCTGCCCCGCGGGACGCGGATAAAGGTGGGGACGACCACCACGCTGGAGAAACTGCTCTTCGGGCCTACCTCGGTCACCCATGGCACCGAGAACCTCGTCGGGGCGCTGCGTACGGCGATGGGCTTCTGCGGCGCGGAAACCATCCGGGAGATGCATAAAGCCGAGATGGTCATTGCCCCGTCCATCGCCACCGAGGGCAAGATTTACCAGATGATGCAGGGCGTCTGAGGACTATCGCAAGGATAATCCCTACAGTCTTTTCACCAGTTGAATCGCCCCTCGTTCCCACAGTTCGGTATACCGTTTAGTTACCACAAACCCGTGCTTTTGATAAAATTGTATTGTCGCGCTATATAAATGATTCACATCTTCCGGCACAGTTAAAGCGATGACTTTCTCGAAGCCGAGCTCTTGCGCATAGCGGAAGAAATGTTGTATAAGCCGTGAGCCGAGTCCCTGCCCCTGAAAATCGGGATGAGTCGCCATCAAGGTAATATGCATCATCCCGTCCCAGCTCGTAAAAACCAAAAACGACAGGGTACGCTTTTGTTTTATTAGACATAAAACATCATGGAATTGTAAGTCATGCAGAGTGTCATCAGGGACATTAGCCGTAAATCACTTTCCGGTCAGACTTTTAGTGATATAAAGAATATCATTAACGATTTCTGTATTCGGTGGTTTGGCGTTTGGTCGGCGGTATAGTCGAATAGAATACTCCATGGCTGCGTTCTCCCCGTATTCAATCATTCTCCATTAGGGCTATACGGCACAGGTTGGTAATATAGGATTTGCGTTTAACTCTTTAAAAATCGGAGAAATTCCACTTCCTTGATGTCTGCCTGCTTAAGTATTGCTTTTAAAGTTTTATGAGGAAGGGCTCTAGTGTGTATGGGGATGGTAACGCGCAGTTCAGGCCGCTCGTTATGAAAAAGACGGGCATGGCTTCCGCTCTGATGGTGAATTTAGAAACCGGCTTTCAGTAGAGTACGTAATACTTCACGACCGGTTATACGGGGCAGCTTCGGCATATCATACCCGAACCGCTACCAGTTCAATGGATGGCTCTCTATCTTCTGGGATGGGCTCGTTTGCCTTCAGGGCACTCTCGATGTAGCATTTTATCGCATCGGCAGCCATTGCTTTTGCTTCTTCTAGTGTTTCACCAAAAGTGCATATTTCCGGTATAGCTGGTACTACTACGTTATAGCCGCCCTCAGTGACTGGTTCAAATACAGCGGTGTAATTATATACTTTCATTCAACGCCCCCCTCCATGTAATATTACTATCATACTTGATTATATATCATCCAGCAAAGTTTATATCAACCCCCGCATTATATATTTGGGTGACAAGCGATGTGAAGACAGTTGAACTATTTTGACACTTTTTATCTTGCTGGCTATGATTAGCAGCGGATGGCTTTAGCATTACGGAGGGTAACGTTTTATGGCAAGAATCGACTATGAAAAATATCTGGTAAGGAAGCCTATTTACGAAGCTGGCGGCGGTTACAAGGGAAGGCAGAGTCCCACGATGACGTACATGAGCGGCGTCCAGGTGCCGGGCGTCAGGTACTATATCGAGATGGGCTGGACGTTCGACATGCCGTTATCGAAAAACCCCGGTGCCGCCATGCCCG
>DATLAD010000119.1:0-12406 GCA_035527575.1 Dehalococcoidales bacterium | reverse complement strand
ACACCCACCACCGCTATCTACGGACTGGCGGCGGCTTACAAACCCAATGGCGACCCGGCTATCTTCTTCGCCGACCAGACGACGCTCTACGTCAAGAAGAATGTCGGCGGCCAGTGGCAGACAAAAGCGGCCTGGAACAGGACCACCGGCGATTTATCCGGGGTCGCCTGTGTATATGACGGCGACTGGGACCTGCTGGTCACCGGGAAAGACACGGCGGGGAATTACAAGCTGTGGAGTCTGGTATACGGGGACGGCGGCGATGTTGCCGCCGGGACATGGTCGGCGCTGAAAGAGCTTGCCTCGGCGCCTTCGGGCGGGGATTTCGAGTACCGCCAGCCTTTTCTGGATAAACCGGATGTCTGCCGCTGTTTCTTTATCGAAAAATTCACCGGCGCCGAAGCATATAACCGGCCTTTCCGCTCACATTCTGTTATCGATATAAAATTCGTTGACGGACTATGGCGTGAGCCGGTGCCTTTTAACCTGACCTCGGAGTACGGGCTGGCCATGGCGCACCACGGCGATTATGCCTGGCTTTCCACTCCCGACGGCGCCTGGAGGGCCGCGCTGACCGTCCAGAGCCTCGACCTGACGGCGGACGTTATCGGCGCCAAGCAGGAGGTCGGGGAGACTTCGGGAGGTTTGACGGTGGAGCTGAGGAATGACGACGGGAGGTATGCCGCGCCGGGGCAGGGCGACTTGGCCGTACTGGATATCGGCTGCCAGCTGGAGTTCAGTCCCGGCTACGTGACCTCCGCAGGAAATGAGTACAGCTCCGGTCAGAGCTTTTGCATAGAGTCCTTCGAGCATACGAGTTCCGGCGGGAAAGCCAGCCTTATTTTACATGTCAGGGACGGGTGGGGAGCGATTAACGACTGGAAGGCACGGCACCAGTTCCGCTGGAACAGGACTTCCGATGATTTCAGCGTTAAGGAGATTATCGCTTTAATAATAGCCAGGGCGGGGCTAAAGCTCGAGGTGATAACGCAGTCGGCGGCGATAACGGGATTTTACCCGGACTTCACGGTAAGCCCGGACGATGATGGCAGGGAAGTTATCCGGAAGCTGCTGACTTTCGTCCCGGATGTCCTGTTAATCGAAGGCAATACCGCTTATATTATCAATCCGCTGTCTTCCGATAGCTCTGTTTACAGCTACGGGGTCGAGCACCGGCTGTGGGAGGGCACATACATAAAAAGGGCCCTGCGGGCGAACCGGGTGCAGGTGGAGGGGTACGATGCCGTCGGGGGAAGTATGATTCTGGCCGACAGCTTTAACTGGGACGGGATAGACCGGCTGTACGACCGGCTGGTCCAGATTGAGGACAGAAATGCAGGCACCGTGGCCGAAGCCCGGCAGCGGGGGCAGGCTTATTTGAGAAAGGATGAGGTAGAAGCGGCGGGGGGAGCAATTCTCGTCCCGGTGAACTGCGGACAGCAGCTCTACGATGTCATTGATGTGACCGATGCGCGGGCGGGACTCGATGCGGAGAAAAAGAGAGTGCTCGGCATCGTCCTGGCCTATCATCCGCAGCGGGGAGAGTACCGCCAGCGTTTGAGTCTGGGGGCGGTGTAGGTAAGGCGCGAAGGAGGCATGAGAGATGAGGTTGAGGAAAGGGGAACTAAGGAGTTTCAATTCCGGCAACTATACGGCCACAATCAGGCTCGCCAGCAGCTATAAAGTCTACCTGGAAGACGTGGCCGTGGCCAGGAACCTGCCATCGGCGGAAATGATAACGGGACGCAAGGTCGCCGTGATATTCTTCGATGAGCACAGTCCCAAAGATGCGGTGGTCGTGGCCGTTTATACTTAGCGATGAAGCTCGCTGAGGACTTCCTCAGGGGCGGGCGGGCGTTTCCGAGCGCACCCCGGTATGGTCTTATTCAAGGCCCCGTGGAACGGTTGCGCCGGTTTCTTAACCTCGGGCTCGGGTTTTTCCTCTTCGTATGCCGGCGGTTCTATTTTTATAGGAGCGTATCCCGGCTTGCCCATATTCTCCATAAGGGTCATCAGGACGCGGTTCTGCTCGGCGGCGCCCTTCTTCAACTCGTGTGAGGCCTCGGCAAGGTCCTGGACGGCGCTGGTATGGCTGGCCAGGTGCTGGGCATATTCCGCAACGGCGGCGGCGAACTTCTCCAGCGCCTGTTCCGTGTTAGTCATTTTCTGTTCGGTGGCTTCTATCTTGCGCGTCAACACACGGTTGGAGCGTTTTTCCTCGTTAATGACGGGAGCGAATATTCCCCGGTGTACAAAGTTGCCGCCGCGGACTATCTCACCGCCGTAGAGGAACAGGGCGAGGAGAATAATGGCAATAATGGCGAATATCACACCCTGCTGGCTCTGGAAGAACAGGAGGGGGAGTCCCAGATAAGGTATCTGGCTACCGACCGTGCCCCTCAGGTCCTGAGGCCTGATGGTGAAGGGGTCTTCGCCGGTGTTGTCGCCCTTGGTGCGGAAACCGAGAGACGGTATGGTATTGATTTCTATTACCCTGTGGGCAACAGCCGGCGGGTAGTTATAGTAGTCCCGAACCATGCTGGGGACATTGTAAACGATGATATCGCCCACTTTTACGTCCTGTGGCTCGATGGGGTCGATCATGAGCAGGCCGCCTGATTGAAGCGTGGGTTCCATACTGGAGCCGAAAATAGGCATAAACGGCATCGCTCCTCTTATGGAGAGGAAAGCTATAATACAGGCTACCGTGGCGAATATCAGTCCGATGGCGCGTTTCATAGTACTTTCTGTTTGCCTACCTCTGGCCGACCTCACAATAAAATTCGGGTACGATGTTCCAGCCGGCCTCCCATTCTTCGGGGTCATCTGAAATCAGGCGGTAGCTGCCGCCGGTTATTTCCACGGTATAGACTTCGGCAGAGCCGCCTTCAATGTTAAATAAAACTACGCCGGTCTCGATGCTGAGAACCTGGTAATCCGGCGTCTTTTCCGCTTCGAGCGAGTTTGCCATGTAGACCTTCATGTTTAGGTACTGGTAGGCCTTGAGCAATTCGGCGGTATTGGTGAGGTAAATCTTGACCAGCAGGTCGCCGTTGTAGTCGGGCGAGGGTTTAATATCAAATAAACTTCCTGCCCCGATGGCTCCCTTGGTGAATCCAACTACATTCCAGGAAGCTGGAGCACCGCTTGCTACTGTTACGTCGGCAAAATTGGAGTTTTTCACAGATGCGCTGAGCGACGTGGTGGTGTTGATGAAACCGAAGGCGAACACGCCGCCGGTGCAGGCTAATGCCAGGAGCAGAGCGCCAATGAGGTAGGCACCCTTGCCTCTGGAGACGGCGAAAGAAAGCTTATCGTCGTCATTGAGCACCGTATCAAGCTCGGTGCTCGATTTGACCTTGCTGCCATTCAGTCTTGCTGTGGCTTTATCCGGGATGCCAAATTCAGATTTGAATTGCCCACGGGCCTCGCTGACTGTCTGACCGGCCAGGTCGGTTACTTCATATTGGTCACCATATTTAATTTCGACAATTTCCCCTTTTCCTCCTTAGTGTTTGTTAGTTAGTTTAAGTTTAACTGTTTATGCTGCCTTAAAGTGGACGGTCCTACTGCCTGCCCGGACAACTGGAGTTCCGCCCGACTTGTTTTTTGCTTCATTTACATAACCAACCTCCCTTTAACACACGATTGCCATATTTCAGGCCAGTTCACCTATAAAGGATTTTAAGCGTTCCATTAAACTTTCTTTGAATTCGTTGAATTCCGCCTTGGTTACATATTCGGTAGATTTTCCGGCTCTTTTACCCGTGCCGATGATAGAAGGCAGGCTTCTCTGGGTGGCTTCAATCACGGCGCGGGCCTGTTCATTGCTTACCAGCTTATTCAGGACCAGTCTCAGGTTGCGTCGGATGGTCTCCTCAGTTATATCAAGTTTGGCGGCGACCTGTTCAATATTATTGCCGGCGGCGATGTTGGTCAGAATCTGGTTTTCTTTGGGCGCGAGGCCGGCGAGAAGATTATCGAGCTGCTCGTTTAAGGCAGCCAGGTCTTCAAAATCAGTAAGTGCCATCGCGGCCAGACTCGGAATGAGCAATTCTTCTATAATAGGTTGGCTGCCCTGAGTGACTACCCTGATGACATCGAGGAGGTATTCGGGGTCGGTGTCTTTAGTAATGCAGACGCTGGCACCGCTCTTCATGGCGGCAAAGAGCTTTTCGTCCTCTTTTTTATCCAGGGTGAGAATCACCGATACCGAGGGGAGATTGCGTTTGATATGGCGGGTTATCTCCGCCCCGCTGGATTTGATGTCCTGCATACTGAGGATGGCAATATTAGGCGGATTGGCCTCGATGAGAGTGAAGGCTTCCTGGTTGCTGGTGGTCTCACCGATAACCTCAAAATCATCCTCACCCGAGAGAATGAAGTGTATGCCCTCCCTGAAGAGAACCTGCGGGTCTGAGAGAAATACTTTTACTTTTTCCATCATCTCGTTTCTCTGGTGAGTCCTAGTACTTATTGGCTATTTCCAATTTACCACAGGTTCATAAAGATGCGTCTAAGAAATATAAAGATTTCATAAAGATGTCGTAAACTTTTAGTAAAGAATGAGAGTAGAATTTTTGGTGAAATTCAACTTAGTCTTACACCATCTTAAACCTCACCCCCTGCCCCATCTCCAGCCAGTTACATAAGGCAAGAACTGAAGGAGATTTGATTGGAGAGGGGGGATGGGGGTTTTTTAAGAGGCGGGTGCTCAGGCACCAGGTGGGCGGATAAACTTGTAGCCGATGCCGTGCTCGGTGACGATAACGCTGGGCGTTTCGGCGTTGTCTTCCAGTTTCTGCCGGAGGTGCTGGATGTGGACACGGAGCAGGTCCCGGGCGTCCACGTACGTGTCCCCCCAGACCTTGGTGAGCAGGCTCTCGTGGGAGAGTATACGTCCTTCGTTTCTGATTAAGTAATAAAGCAGTTTTCTTTCGGTGGAAGTGAGCTTTACCGAATGGCCGTTTAATAAGACTTCATTGCGATTAAAATCGACAGATAGCTTGCCGCTGGTGAAGGGGCGTTCTTCATCGGTTACGGCAAATCCTTGGGCGCGGCGCAGGACCGCCTGAACCCGGGCAATCAGCTCGATGTGGCTGAAGGGCTTGGTGATATAGTCGTCGGCGCCGAGTTCAAGTCCTTTGGCGACATCGGTGTCTTCACCTCTGACCGTCAGCATGAGCACCGGCACATCGGCGAAGCGGCGTATCTCTCTGAGTACCTGGTAGCCGTCCATATCGGGCAGGCCGATATCCAGAATAACAACGTCAGGGCTCTCAGTCTCTACGAGCTCAACGCCCTTATGACCGTTGGCGGCGGAAATCACCGTGGTGCCGCTCCAGCGTAACTGGAAACAGAGGGAAACAACTTCGATAATCCCCGGGTCATCTTCTATAACCAGAACCTTCATTTTGCTCCTTTAACCATTACGTAGGCTGTTTTACGGCGTGCCTCGGTATAAAGAAGGAGAACGTGCTGCCTTTGCCCGGTTCGCTTTCCACCCATATCCTGCCACCGTGTAGCTCGACTACCTGCTTGGCGAGGGCAAGCCCCAGGCCCAGCCCCGGGTGGCGCTGCCTGTCAGAACTGAGGCGACTGTACGGCTTGAATAACCTGTCCTGCTCTTCCTTGGCGATGCCGATGCCGTCATCGTGGACGTCTATCACCAGGCCGGTATCCTGTTTCCGCACCCGTACGGTGATTTTGCCCCTTTCAGGGGTGAATTTGACGGCGTTGGTCATCAGGTTGAGTAATACCTGCTCCAGCCTCTGTCCGTCCCCGTGTATGATGGGAATGGAATCAGGTAATTCGGTATTCAGTGTTTGCTGCTTGTTACGTAGTAACGGGCTGATCTGCATACATGTCCCGAGAATGAGCGATTTCATGTCCACCGGCTCGAGCTGCAGCTGCAGCTTGCCGCTGCCTGTCTTGACGATATCCAGGAGTTCGGCCAGTCTTGTTTCCAGGGTATTGGCGTTGTGGATGATGGTCTGAATCAGTTTCCGGTAAGACTCATCGGCGGTGGTTTCAAGTTCCTCGGCCAGCAGGCCGGCCGCGGCGATAATAGATGTCAGGGGCGTTTTAAGTTCATGGCTGAGGGTGTCGATAAACCTCAGCCATTCCTCTTCTTTGGTTTCCATAGGGGTTATTCTTCCTATGCCCTTACCTGGAGGCGATTGATTTAATTAAATGTAGCACGTTTTTGGCTGCGTATCAAGTGCCGTCCGCCGCTCGGGAGTGGCATAGCTTTCCCTTTTTAAGAGGATGATACCATAGGCGTGGTCAGCAGACCCTATTTTGTCATTCCCTTGGCGATGCTTTTTAAGAGGCTCAGGATGCCGATGATGGAGCGCTGCACCTCGGGGGGCTCTTCCGCCAGCATCCTGGCGACATAGGGGTCTAACTGCCGGCTGGTGTAGCGTGTGCCGCTTTCTTCGGCTACGCCGGGCGTCTGGGGGGAGAGAAAGCCGGCCAGGGTAAATAGTTCATCCTCATCAAAGCCCAGGGGCTTGGCGATTTTGCGCAAAATCCGTGCAGAGGGAAAACGCTCGCCCCTTTCGATGCGTCCCAGGTGCGATGAAGACACACTCGATTCCGCAGCGAGTTCCTGCAGAGTTAAGGGAACCGTTATTCTCTGCTGTTTGAGTATTCTGCCTAAATCATTATTTTCGTAATCCATGCCATCATTATAGTTTGCCAATTGGCAAATGTCAACACTTTACAATACTCTTTTTGGGTAGTCTGTCCATATTTTGGCTTTTTGGTATTCTACTAACAATTCCTTGACGGGCTGGCACACTGACGATATAATTATTGTGTCCATAAAGGCGCTGTAAAGTCGGTTGAAAGCTGAGGGGCGTTTCAAACAGGATAGTCCGTCTCGGCTTTTTACTGTGTTTGGGGGTAGGATACGGCAAAATGACGAAAAGATATGATGTTATCATCATCGGCGGCGGCCCGGCCGGTATCTTCGCAGCCATGGAGCTTTCCCAGGCCGAGGGGCTGAAGATTCTCCTTATCGAAAAGGGCAAAGATATCAGCCAGCGCCAGTGCCCGGTGAGGGATACAGGCAGTTCCTGTGTCGAATGCCAGCCCTGCAATCTGGTCTGTGGCCTGGGCGGGGCGGGCGCCTTCAGCGACGGCAAGCTGGTGCTAACTTCGGAGGTGGGAGGGCATCTGGGTGAATACCTCGGCGAAGAACGCGCGGCCGGCCTGATAAAATACGTGGACGAGTTATACCTCAGATTCGGCGCTTCCAGGAAGGTTTTCGGCAGGGGTGGCGAAGTTGAAGAAATCGGCCGGAAGGCCAGCCAGGCCGGACTGCGCCTGATACCGACGCCGCTGCGCCACATGGGGACGGAAAACGGCTTTAACGTGCTCAAGGCCATGCAGGACTACCTCATGCCGTGTCTGGAATTCAAGCTCAACTCGATGGCGGTAAAGGTGCTGGTGGATGACGGCATCGTTAAAGGGGTGGAAACGGAGGACGGGGAGAGGTTTCTCTGCAAGTACCTGGTGCTGGCGCCGGGGAGGGAGGGGGCCGACTGGTTATCGCACGAGGCCGACCGACTTAAATTAACGATACGTCATAATCCCATAGATGTCGGTGTCAGGGTGGAAGTGCCCGTTACGGTAATGAAGGAACTGACCGACGTTCTCTATGAGATAAAACTGGAGTATACATCGCTGAGCTTTAACGACCGCATCCGGACGTTCTGCATGTGCCCCGCCGGCAAGGTTATCATGGAGTCCACCGGAGGCACCGACCCCGTGGTGACGGTTAACGGGCATAGTTACGCCACCCGGAAGAGTCGTAATACCAACTTTGCGCTGCTGGTAAGCACCGATTTCACCAAGCCCTTTCACGAGCCGATTGCCTACGGTAAGTACCTGGCCAGGCTGGCCAATCTCCTGGGCGGTGGGGTGCTGGTGCAGCGTTTCGGCGACCTGCTGGAAGGCCGGCGTTCCACTCCCGAACGTATTAAAAAGGGACTGGTCAAGCCTACGCTGAAAAGCGCCGCTCCGGGCGATTTGAGCTTCGCACTGCCGTTCCGACACCTTACGGGCCTGATAGAGATGCTGATGGCCATGGACAAGCTGATTCCGGGCGTGGCTTCTCCGGATACCCTGCTCTACGGGATAGAAGTGAAGTTTTATTCCTTCCGTCCGCAGCTCAGCTCCTGCCTGGAGACGGAAATCAGCAACATGTTTGCCGTGGGCGACGGCACCGGGGTAAGCCGGGGGCTGGTGCAGGCATCGGCTTCGGGGCTGGTAGCCGCCGTCGAGATAATGAGGAGAATGGGGCGGGGTTAAAATTACATGCTATCTATCTTGACAGGGGGACTGCTGCCGTCTAAAATAGTATGGTGTATTTCATGAAAAATGAAACACCTGAGTATTGTCTGTTTTTGGGGGTAGAGCCGGTAGAACTGGCACCCCCTATAATATTACCGGTGGGTAAAACGGCCAACAGTATGTAAAAAGGGGAGTGATGCTACTTGGCTGAAGTTACGGCTGGTGACGAAGAAAGCTTTGACAGTTTGCTCAAGCGGTTCAACAGAAAGGTGCAGCAGGACGGTATCCTGGCGGAACTGCGCCGCCACGAACACTACGAGAAGCCCAGCATCAAGCGCAAGCGGAAGAAGGCAGCCAAGAAGCGCGGTGCTGCCCGGGGCACCAGGATTTTCCGGCGGTCGTAATTACCCGCCTTGTCGATATCCGTTCATCGAACGGTAAAGAAAAACACCCAAGCAAGCTTATCATGGAGCAGGAAGCAGACCTCAAACGTAGAATTACCGACGACCTCAAGCAGGCGATGAAGAGCGGCGATACGGTCAAGCGCAACACCATCCGCCTGCTGATAGCGTCGGTGAATAACGCCGAAATCGCCAAGCAGGCCGCCCTGGACAAAGGGGATATCCTCGGGGTTATCGCCAGGGATGTCAAGCGGCACCAGGAGAGCATCGACGCTTTCAAGCTGGGGAAACGGCAGGACCTGGTGGACAAAGAGGAGGCGGAGATGGCTATCCTCCAGGGGTATTTACCGAAGCAGATGACCCGTGAAGAGGTGGTGGCGGCGGCGAAGGAGGTAATCGGGGTGGTGGGAGCGCAGGGCCCCGGCGACAAGGGCAAGGTGATGAAGGAACTGATGCCCAAGCTCAAGGGAATGGCGGACGGGAAAGAGATTAACGAGGTGGTGACGGAGCTGCTAAGTAAGTAGGGTTACCCCAGCGCCTTCTTCAACTCCCTGCACAATTTTTCAGTTTTCATGCCGGAATCAATCACAGACCAGGGCAGTTTCTGTTCGGTGTCCCATCTTTGATTGACATAATAATGAATATCCAGGTTGTATGCTTCTACGGCTTTGCGCCAGCCGGCGAGTGAAACTTCTTCCATGTTAGCCAGAGCTTCGGCGAGTCTTTCATCGCCGCGGGCTAAGACCCCCTGAATCTGGCTCCAGGCGGGGCTTTCCTCGTTGAGCTTGATGCCCTTCAGGGGCAGGGTGCTCCTCAGTATTCCGAGTCGGTTGTTGAGCGTGTCATGGGAGGCCATGGGCAGCCACTGGAAGGGCGTGCCGGCCTTGGGAACGAAGGGGGCCACGTTGAGGGTAATGCGGGCGCTGCTCTGCCGGCGGTCGAGCCTGTCTTTAACGGCTAAAGTCAGCCTGACAATGTCTTCGACATCGGCATCGGTCTCGGTCGGCAGGCCGACGATGAAATAGAGCTTGAGTTGAGTAAAACGCTGACCGGCGATTCTATCGGCAACTTCCAGGATATCATCCTCGGAGGTGCCTTTTTTTATTACGTCCCGCAGGCGTTGTGAGCCGGCCTCGGGGGCAATGGCGATAGACTGCGTCTTGCCCCTGGTGAGCGCATCGAGGATATCCTCGGAGAGAGCGCTTATCCGCAGCGAGCTGATTGATATCTCGGCTCTTAGCTGGTTCAGGCCGGCCAGAAGTTCATTGATGTGAGGGTGGTCGGTGACAGCGGGCCCCACCAGCCCGATGCGCCGGCGCTGGCCCAGTCCCTGCTTGGCCTGACCGAGAAGACTGTCCACGGAGCGAAAGCGCATGGGGGAGAAGGCGGTATTGACCAGGCAGAAGCGGCAGCCCCGCTGGCAGCCCCGCTCCGCCTCGATGAGGTATAAATCGCCGAGCTCGGTATCATTAGTGAGTATCACCGAGGTCGTGGGAAAATCATCGAGACTGCCGGCGTACTGGCGGGCTACGGGGTTTTCCGGGGGACAGGCGGGCACGTAGATGCCGGGTAGCGTTGCCAGCTTTTTCAGCAGCTCGTCCCGGCCTTCCTCCCCCGGGAGGATGCTTTCCAGGAGGACGGGAACCATGGCAGGCAGGATAGGTTCGGCCTCGCCGATGCAGAGGCAATCGAAGAACGGGGCGAGGGGCATGGGATTAGCGGTGATGCAGGGGCCTCCGGCGATAACCAGGGGATGAGTTTCATCACGGTCGGCGGCGTACAGAGGTATGCCGCTGGCTTTGAGGATATTTATAACATTGAAATAGTCAAGCTCGTAGGAAATCGAGAAAGCAATAACGGCGAAATCGGCCAGCGGCCGCCCCGATTCCAGGGCCACGGGGGCTTTCTTATCTTCTTTATCATAGAAGACCCGCTCGCAGACAACCCTCAGGTGGCTGTTCAGGAGTTTATAGACGGCGTGAACTCCCAGGTTGGACATTCCCAGGTAATAGGAGTTCGGGTAGACAAGGGCCACCGGCAATCTCCCGCCCCAGTCCTTGACGATGGCGCCATATTCCTGGGAAAACCGCGGGCTGGGGCGACCCCTGGTACTCCCCCAAATTTTCCTGGCTTTGTCCCTCATCAGTTTCTTTCCGGAAGCCGCAGGCTATTTCCAGCAGTCTTTGAGCAGGCGCGCATTAATGGCTATTATCCTGTCGGCGACATTTCTCAGCTGCTGCGATGTGCCCTGCTTGCCAAATAAAGCAACCTCGACGTGCTTCCCGTTGTCCTTGACGGCCTGGACGGCGCCGGCGAAGTCGTTATCCCCGGCGATGAGAATACCGACATCATAATTGCCCTTATAACTGTGGGTTATCATATCGGTGGCCAGTTGTACGTCGGTGCCCTTTTCGTAGGGCGGGACGGTCGGCCACTGGTTGGTATAGACCAGGCGGCCCAGTCGCAACTCGGTGTAAGGGATGGAATTGACGCCATCAAAGAAAGCCTGCTGCTGCTTGTAAAGCTCGGGCTCCTGTTTCTGTCCCACTTTTGCGTTATAATAGTAGATTCTAATCAGCTGGCGCTTTTGTAAAATTTTCCGGCAGAATTTGCCGATGTCCAGGTCCGTTCTTTTAAAATAGTTTTTGAGCGAATGATAGAGATTGCTTCCGTCAATGAATATCATCACCCTCTCCTCCATATCTTGCCTCCTTCATCGCGATAAATAAAAAAGCTACTACTTTACTATATTATATAGCTTTTTATGGTAAGATGCGACTTTATGTTAGATGCAGTTGCCTGAGGCTGAAAGCGAATGCTATAATTGGCGGGTATAACGTCTTTGAAAAATGGTTCTGGGGGTTGCTTATGAAGCTAAGTCGAGAAGAGGTGTTGCATATCGCCCGCCTGGCGCGGGTCGGCCTGACCGAGGACGAGATTACCCGGCTCAGCGAGCAGTTGTCCAATATCCTGGAGAATTTCGAGATATTGCAGAAGGTGGATACCACCGACGTGCCTCCCACAGCGCAGTCCGTAGCCCTGCAGAGCGTCATGCGGGAGGATAAGGTGGCGCCTTCTCTGCCGCCGGAAGATATCCTGGCTAACGCGCCGCGGCGGGAGGGCGATTGCTTCAGGGTCAGGGCGGTGCTTGAGTAAATTACGCGGATATTTTGCAGAATTTGGCAATGCTGAAAGACAGGTAGATAAGAATGCAGGTTACGATACATGAAGCAAACAAGCTACTGAGGGAAAAGAAGATTTCATCCGTCGAGTTGACGAAGGACTATCTCGAGCGCATCCGCCAGGTGGAGTCGAAAGTCCATGCTTTCGTGACGGTCACCGATGAACTGGCGCTGGAGCAGGCACGTAAGGCCGACGGGCTTATCGCCGGGGGCAAGGCCGGCCCGCTGACCGGCATTCCGATTGTCATCAAGGACAACATGTGCACCCGCGGGATAAAGACGACCTGCTCATCGAAGATGCTTCAAAACTTTGTGCCTCCCTACGACGCTACCGTGGTAGAGAAACTGAACGCGCAGGGCATGGTAACGATGGGCAAGTCCAACCTGGACGAGTTCGCCATGGGGTCGTCGACGGAGAACTCGGCGCTGTTCGTGACGCATAATCCCTGGGACGTGAGCCGCGTGCCCGGAGGCTCGAGCGGCGGCTCGGCGGTGGCGGTGGCGGCCGGAGAGACCGTCTGCGCT
>DATLAD010000118.1:0-8798 GCA_035527575.1 Dehalococcoidales bacterium | reverse complement strand
TTGCCGGTTACCAGGGAGATGGTCATTGCCGCCATACAAGCAGCCGACTACGAGGGCAGGGCAAGAAAAGGTGAGAAAAGATGAACCACTTATTCAAACTGGATGGAAAAGTCGCGATTGTTACCGGCGGGAACGGAGGGAGATGGGGAACACACCCCCAACGGGACTCTGCGAGACGGCAAACCCGGGTCGAGATAAAGTCTCTGAGAAGTGACGGAACAATCGCTGCCGTGGTTAATTGACAACGTAATCCGAATGGAATATAATACATCGCTGATATGGTGCCAATGCTATTCAGCACTGGCGAGCAAGATTTTAGCTTGCGGATAAGTTATCAAGTATCAGGACAGCTATGAGCACATTAATTGTATACAGCAGCATCCAACGTGAAGTTCTTATCGGATGTCCGGATAGTTCAGGAAAAGGACTTAACCATGGCAGGGAATAACGCTGTTCTTCGTTTGGATAATATCTGCAAAAGATTTGGAGGGCTGGAAGTCCTGGTCGACCTGGATATGAATGTCGAACACGACGAGATTCTGGGGCTTATCGGTCCTAACGGTGCCGGCAAATCTACTGTTTTCAACGTCATTATGTCCATATACAAGCCGGATAGCGGCGATATTTATTTCATGGGGAAGAACATCACCGGCATGCCTCCCCACAAGATATGTCACATCGGTATTTCTCGCACCTACCAGCTAGTCAAGGCATTCTTGAAGATGACCGTGCTGGAAAACGCCATGCTGGCTTCAGTTTACGGTAAGGCGCATGACAGTAAAGGAGCGTTGAAAAGGGCCATAGAGACCCTGGAAATTGTAGATCTGGCTAACAAGAAGGATATCCTGGCATCGCATTTGACCCTGTCTGACCAGCGGCTGCTGGAGATAGCCATGGCCCTGGCATCGATGCCGGCACTGGCGCTACTGGATGAACCGATGGCCGGCCTTACCCCTGTTGAAGTCAACAAACTCCTCGAGGTAATCAAAAAGGCCAAGGATGAAAGAAAGTTCTCTATCATGTGGATTGAACACAGGGTAGACGCCATACTTAATTTCTGCGACCGCGTTGTTGTGCTGGATTATGGTGTGAAGATTGCCGATGGCAAACCGGATGATATCGCGAATGATCCTAAGGTTATAGAGGCATACCTTGGCGAACCAGTTGCTTGAAGTTAAAAATTTAGACGTCTGGTACGGCGATTTTCAAGTCCTTCGCGAAGTATCGCTCCATGTGGAAGAAGGCACTATTGTAGCGCTGGTGGGAGCCAACGGCGCCGGCAAGACGACACTGTTGAAGACGATTTCTGGTCTACTCCAGCCACGCAAGGGCGAGATATTCTTTAGCGGTAAACCCCTGCACAATCTTAAACCCCAAGATATTGTTGACCGGGGCATCATCCATGTACCGGAAGGGCGGCGCCTGTTTGCCAGTTTAACCGTCCTGGAGAACCTGAGGCTCGGAGCTTATATCAGACGCGCTCGCATTAACTTCGACGAGTCCCTGAAACGCGCTTATGACCTCTTCCCCGTGCTGGAGAAGCGTAAAAACCAGAAAGCAGGCACGTTGAGTGGCGGCGAGCAGCAGATGCTCGCCATCGGCCGGGCGATTATGGCCCAGCCGAAGCTCATTATGCTCGATGAGCCTTCTCTCGGGCTTAGCCCTATCCTGGTAAAGACGATATTTCAACTCATCAGCACCCTGAATGAGCAAAAAGCGACGATACTGCTGATAGAACAGAACATTAATCAGACCCTTAAGATTGCCCACCAGGCTTTTGTCCTGAAGATAGGGAAGATTGTCATGAGCGGCCGGGGAGACGAGCTTCTGGCGAACGAGGAAATCCGGAAGGCCTACATAGGGGAGCGTGCAGGTAAGCGATAATGGGTGATTTTGGACTCATATCTCAGGTTGTGGTCAACGGTATTCTTTTTGGAAGCATGTATGGCATAGCCGCCATTGGACTCAGCCTGATCTTCGGCACCATGCGGATTGTTTTTATCGCACAGGGAGCGGTTATTGTCCTTTTCGCCTATTTCTGTTTTTGGTTATTCAGCCTGCTAGGTATCGACCCATATTTGTCTCTAATTCCTATTATACTGGCTTCTTTGCTGCTCGGCGCGGCATTTTATTATGGCCTTTTCAAGGAGGCGGCCGCTTTAAAGGACAGGATCAGCTCCCTCTTGATCGCTGTGGGATTAATGTTCTTTTTGGAAAATTTCATGACCGTGGTCTGGACCCCTAATCCCAGGGCAGTGGTGACCTCATACGGGTTCTATGCGTTCAACATCTTCGGAATACATTTCACCCTTACCCGGGTGATTGGATTATTGCTGGCCATTCTGGCGACCGTGGGTGTCTCCACCTTTCTGAGAAAGACCCTTATGGGAACAGCCGTCAGGGCCACTTCGGAGGATGTGGAAGCCAGCACCCTGATGGGAATCAATCCTAACCGGGTCAATGCTGTGACCTTCGTTATTGGCATAGGGCTCGCGGCTATAGCCGGAACCACCATGGCGACAACCTATTCCTTTGACCCTGTTTATGGTTTTGATTTTGCCCTTAAAGCGCTGGTAGCCTTAACCCTGGGGGGTATCGGCAGAGTGTACGGGGCTCTGCTGGGCGGAATTATCTTAGGGCTCATTGAGCTCCTGGGTACTTTTTTTGTGGGCGCTGGATGGGCCCAAGCCATAGTCTTCGCAGTATTTTTGCTGGCTTTGATCTTCAGACCCTACGGCCTCTTCGGGGGAGCAAGCGAGTAAGTGTAGGACCTCAAACAAAACATGAAAGATAAAATATACACATATTTAAAAAAAGATAAGAGAAATATATCTATAATTATTATTGCTCTTGTCATAATAGTTTTTGGCGCGTTACCATTCTATAGTGATGTCGATTCTTTCTTCGCCTATTACCTGTTTCTTTGTTTCGTCTACATCATTCTCGCTCAGGGATGGAATCTAGTCGCGGGATATACGGGACAGATCAGCCTGGGCTCACACGCCTTCTTTGCCCTCGGGGCTTATACAACCGCCATAATCTGGCTCAACGATGTAACCAAGACATGGTATTTCTTTGACCCGCTGGTCATGATAATCAGCGGGTTCGTTCCCGCAATTTTCGCTATCTTAATAGGAATCCCGCTGCTATCCCGGCTTCGGGGTGATTACTTTGCTTTCGGCACCCTGGCCGCAGCCGAGGTTCTCAGGATATTGATTTTGAGAGGAGGCACCTTTACACAGGGAGCAATGGGTTTGCGCCTCCCGGCCGCCGGCTTTTCATCAATGCATATTTATTACTGGACCGCCCTTCTTCTGGTTATTTTAGCGACGGCAGCCGTATATTTCATAACCAGGTCCAGAATCGGGCTGGCTCTCCGGGCCCTCAGTGAAGATGAGACTTCGGCCGCCTCACACGGTGTTCATATCTTACAGTACAAGGTCTTGGCTTTTGCCATCGGGTCTTTTATAATGGGGATTTGCGGCAGCCTGTATGCTTACTACCTGTTTATTGTCAGCCCTCCGGCCGTGATGAACCTTAACTGGATGTTCCTCCCTATTCTTATATGCGTACTGGGGGGCAACGGGACGATTTTCGGCCCCATCATAGGCGCTTTTGTGGTGGGAGCGCTTTTTTCCTACGGGGATGTATATGTGGGGCAGGTACATCCTATGCTGTCGGGTATAATTATCATCCTTGTTATGAAGTTCCTGCCCACGGGCATCATGGGGCTTAAGGACAAGATATCGCCTCACCGCTAGGCAATATTAGCGGTACTTTCACATCAGCCAGCCAAAAATTTACCCCCGGCTCCCCTGATTTTTTAAGGATTACCGGGGGTAAACTTATGTTTTACATCTTAAGCATTAAGCTTAGATGGTCAGTCTTACCGCTGATCCCAGGGTGGTATCAATTTGAGGGTCCACACGTCCGGAGATAAGGGAAAAACCGGCATGCGTTCTCCTCCCATCCACTGCAGTGCCACCGCCGGGAATTCGGCCAGTCCACTGGTGTTGAAGGCAAGGTCGCCTTCGGTAGTATCTTTGGCCACGAATGTACCGCTGTAATAGACATCCCTGACCTTGGTTGAGTCAATCGACCCTGCTTTCTCGATAGCCTGGGCGAGAGCCTGGACAAGGGAGTAGAAGTTCCCGATGGTGACCGAGAACTTCGTCGGGCCGAATTCGGCTCTATACTTTTCGCCAAGCTCCTTCGAACCTGGAGCCCCTAAAGCCTCCGCCCAGTGCCCGTCGCTGACAATGTAATCAGCGTCTGCGCCAAGGGCTTCACCGAACTCGATAGGCCAGAACCCCTTCGCGCCCCAGATATACTTCAGGTTATAGTTATTCTCTTTTATCTGGCGTATTAGCGTCATGCCGTCGGTGGAACTAATCAAAGTGATTAGCGCATCACAACCAGCCGCCTTCATTCTGAGAATGGACGAGGAGAAGTCCTTAGACCCCTCAATAAATGGCTCGTACAGAGCCAGATTGTAACCATATTGCTCCAGGGTTGTCTTAGCTCCCCCTCCAAAGCCATGGCCATCCGGGTTGTCACCGACCAGGACGCAGAAATTCTTTGGCCTCTGGTCTGCAGGAATCGCATCCAGACACCCCGCTGCGCTGCCCGCCAGCTTGGCAATAGAAAAGAACGAGTCTGCAACCCATGTGAAGTTATTCTCCGCAAACATCTCCGGGAAGAAAGTGGTGGTGAGATAGAGCTTCTTATACTTCTCGGCCACGGCGGCACCGGAAGTATTCATTGGAGTAGAAACAGTGCCCAGGACAAAGTCCGCCTTTTCCAGCTTGATAAGTTTTTCCGCGGCGGCCGCCGCACCATCAACCGCACTCTTATCATCCACCACGATAAGTCTCATAGGCAGACTTTTACCGAGCTCCTTTACGTATACACCACCTGCCGCATTGATGTCATCAACCGCCTGTTGATACGCCCATCTATGCTCACCGCCTACCATCGCCTCTCCACCGGTCATGGAATTGATGGCACCCAGAATTATCTCTTCAGGTCCTGCTGGTGCCGGGGCGGGTGCCGGGGCCGGGGCTGGTGCCGGGGCTGGCTCAGCGCAACTACTAAATACCAGCCCGCTTATTAATATAACTGCTAAAAGAATGAACCAAAACCTCTTCATTATTAGCTTGTGCCTCCTTTTTTAAATTTAAATTAACGCCTCACGAACTTAGCTAAAATATGTATTTCACCACCTCCCTCATCAGAAATACCTCACCGAACTTAGGCCGACCAGACGTTATATTGATATGAAGTTTGAATGACATTATAAGCTCTATATATTTGTATGTCAAATATTCGCAAGCTACTTAACGTTATTTGGGGTGCCTGCGGCTAAATCTAATGCGCTGTCCAGCCGCCATCGATTACCAGTTCGGAACCGGTCATAAATCTGGACTCATCAGATGCGAGATAAAGGATACCGTAAGCGACATCAACTGGTTCACCCATATGCCCAAGCGGATGGTTAGCCAATAGCCTGTCCCTTACAGTCTTATCTTTGCACAGCTCCGCTACTAATGGTGTTTGGATAACACCGGGATGAACGGAGTTTACCCGGATGTTATAGTTGTGACCATGTTTCGAGAACTCAAGGGCAGCTGCTTTGGTGAAAAGCCGCACGGCGCCTTTACTGGCACAATAAGCAGACGTGTCATCGAATGTTCCTATAATGCCGGCGACGGAGGACATATTAATAATTGAGCCCCCCCAACCCTCTTCATGGCTCGTACCGCGTATTTGGTACCCAGGAAAACGCCGTCCAGATTGACACTCAAAAGTCGGCGCCACTCTTCCAGCGAGGTTTCTGCAATCTCTTTGACGAGTTCGACCCCGGCGTTATTGACGAGAACATCCAGTTTACCAAATTCAGCCATAGTCTTCTCGATTACGTTACTCCAGTCGCTTTCGCTGGTGACATCGAGTTTCATAAAGACAGCCTCTCCCCCATCACGTCTTATTTCCTCGGCAGCTTCCTGCCCGTTAGCCTCGTTGATGTCGGTAAGTATAACTGTAGCTCCTTCCCTGGCTAATAACGATGCCGTTCCTCTGCCCAGTCCGCTTGCCGCACCGGTAATGACGACTACTTTGCCTTTTACACGGTCCATTTAACCCTCCTGTAAATTTTTGATTAAGCGAGATAGGAAATAACATCCCTGTTTTTCCTGCGCTCAGGTACGCTGTTTACCATAGAAGGAAATAGGTTTTTATACCCGACAAAAGACTCGCAACAACCAGCCTGCTGTCAGCTGTAGCTACCGGGGGAGCAAGTCAGGAAGATAAATTATGGTCATTCCACTTCGGCGAGCCTATCACCGGTTTCCCGCTTAAACCGCTCGTTATAATTATCTCTACCTTCGGTATATGCCGGGAGAACCCATTTCATTTCGCTCAAATTGTTTATCATCAAAAGTAAAACATCAAACGGGATGGAAACCGTTACCAATCCCTCCGGCAGAACTTCCCTCGCGATGTGACCGAAGGTCAAACCACTCACGGAAAAATTAACCTCGCCACTGTTGTAAGGATAAATAAACATCCAGGCACACCCTAACACAGGTGTACCTTTGCTTATGTACTTTTTACCGGTGGAATAACTGAGTGACCTTAAAATAATTTCGGCCTGCCTTGCATATCCGGTGACGACTAGAACATCAGGCTCGAAATCCAGAGCATTCAGAGGCGCAAAAACGATGTAATTGCAGGAACCTTTCACAAGTTTGGGAATGTCCTGGTAAAGCCTGCGGTTGGCCCGGGCTTCCTGAAAAATTTCCAGCCTGGGCCCTAACTGCCCGCTTTCGAAAAATGGGTCCATTTCAACCAGTCCAAGTACCAGAGGGCCCGCACATTCGTGATTATCCTCATCAGCGTAGAAAGCGGCACCCTTATGTGCTTCAGAAAGCATCTCACACAAGCCCAGCTTCTTTTCAAGCCTCTTGATTCCCTCCGGCTTGCTATACATAAATTTTACACCGACGGGTTCACGCTCAAGATTGAGTTTTTTAAATACTGAAAGGTCGGTTCTTAATGGTCTTATTTCCCCTGATTTCATCTACTTTACCTCCTTGAGTATATTTCTGGGAACACCATTACACTAATCTGTCACCATTAAGTACTACTTCTTTAAAGTTAGCATTATCGGCATAACTGCATCCGAAGCTGGTGGGCTATATGAAAAACGCCCATTTCGCCATTGATTTTACTACTTGTGCCATTCTTTAATCAATATCATTATAACCGAATTTAAAAATTGACCGATTTATTTAGAGTAAGTTTGGCACGGAGAATTCATTCAGGTAAAGTCTCTACTTAGAAGCCGGGTTTTCAATGTTTCGGATGCACCTGTATTAATTCACGGTTACCACTGGAGGTAGACATGGACATAGGTTTTATCGGTATCGGGCAAATGGGCAAACGCATGTCAAAGCGAATATTAGAGGCAGGATATAATCTTATGGTCTTTGACGTGAGAAAAGAAGCGGCGTCTCCGCTACTGGAAAGGGGAGCCAAATGGGGAAATACTCCCAGGGAAGTAGCTTTGCAAGTTGCCTCATGGTCACCACATTAAGTTACCATGAAGTTCATCTTGACATGGCTTCCTGAGGCATCTAAACTGTAAATAACACCTGATGAGGTCTGAAAGTTATGATATGCCCCGTCTGTAAGTGCGATATGATAGTTATCGAGTATCACAATATTGAGCTTGATTATTGTACTGGCTGTAAGGGGGTATGGTTTGACTCAGGAGAGCTTGAGCTTTTACTTGAGTCGCATAGCCTGGAAGAGGCAAAACTGGTCCTTGATAGCATCCTCCACTCCCAGGAAGCCATCTCGTCAGAAAAGAGGCGCAAGTGTCCTATCTGCGGCCATAAAATGAAAAAAACAACCATAGGTGAGAAGCCCCAAATACTAATCGATGTGTGCGGTGAGGAACACGGGTTGTGGTTTGACGGGGGCGAAGTTACTCAACTGATAAGACATCTGCCCGGGGAACAACTACCGAAAGGGGATTCCAGGGAACAGGTCATCGGTTTCCTGGAAGAAGTATTCAAGGCCCCGGAGTAAGGCAGATGTAGTGATCGGGGAATACCCGGAGCATATTTTATCTGAGGAGGTTTGATATGATAGCAGTTTATATTATTATCGGCATTGTCGTGGTTATTCTTATCCCTTTCATTATTACCTATAACGGTCTGGTCAGGCGGCGCAACCAGGTAAAGAACGCCTGGGCACAGATTGATGTCCAGCTAAAACGACGCTATGACCTCATTCCCAACCTTATGGAAACCGTTAAGGGCTATATGAAGCACGAGCGGGAAACCCTGGAAGCGGTAACCAATGCCCGCAATCTTGCCCAGCAGGTAGCGTCCGCCGGAGCTGGTGCAAGAGCCAAGGCTGAAGGTGAGCTAAGCTCAGCTTTATCCCGACTGCTCGCCGTAGTGGAAAACTACCCGGACCTCAAAGCCAATCAGAACTTTCTAGCGCTTCAGGAGGAGCTTACCTCAACCGAGAACAAGATAAGCTTTTCCCGCCAGTACTATAACGACTCAGTGCTGAGGTATAACAATCAGACGCAGATGTTTCCGTCTAACATAATAGCCGGCATGACTGGTTTTAAGGCGAGTGAGTTCTTTGAGGTTACGGTAGCCACCGAGAGAGAGGCACCGAAGGTCAGTTTTACTTAGTGAGAAGACACCTTAGCTATGTGGGAACAGATTAGGTCCAATCAAATAAGGTCAGTAATACTGGTAATCGGCATGGGGGCTTTACTG
>DATLAD010000117.1:0-4366 GCA_035527575.1 Dehalococcoidales bacterium | reverse complement strand
CGCGCCAGCACGTTATTAGCTTTATCTATCACGACGACATTGGTGCTGATAGACCCTATGTCCACGCCGATGTAGGCCTCGACAGGCTGTTCGGATTCTATTTTAACCGGCTCGATTTCTATGGGATAGTCGTCGCCTTCAAGGGAGGGCAGGGTAACGAACTTGTATTCCCGCCGGGCGATGTAGTCCCGCAGGCGCTGGAGGGTATCTTCTGGCAGGGCGCTTTCCCGGCTGACGAGGGCGGCTCCCAGCGCCCCCAGCACGGCAAAGTGCTGCGGAACGATTAAATCCGTCTCGTTGAACTGTAAGACCTCTAGGACGGCGCGGCGGATGCCCTTATTGGCGGCCACGCCACCCTGGAACGAGATGGGTTTACCCATCTCGCGGCCGCGGATGACCTGTCCCTTGAAGTTGCGTATCATGGCGAAGCACAGGCCGGCGACGATATCGTGCACCGGGGTGCCCACCTGCTGCAGGTGAATCATATCGCTCTTGGCGAAGACACTGCAGCGTCCGGCCACACGGGGCGGGTGCTCCGACTTCAAAGCGACATCGCCGAACTGTTCGATGGGGATGCCCATGCGCGAGGCCTGCTGGTCGAGGAAGGAGCCGGTGCCGGCGGCGCAGACGCCGTTCAGGGCGAAATCGGCAACCCTGGGGAGGGCTTCCTCCGATTCCTTTTTCAGGACGATGAGCTTGGAGTCCTCGCCGCCTATCTCCAGGATGGTCTGCACTTCGGGATGGAACCGGGTGGTGCCGGCTGCCTGCGCGATAATTTCGTTGACGAAGGGTATACCCAGCAGCGTGGTGATGAGTTGTCCGCCGGTGCCGGTGGCGGCAGCCGCTTCAAATTTATCGGGTGGGTATTTAGCAAAAACGCCCTCCAGAATAGCCAGGACAGTCTCTACAGGCTGTCCCTTGGTGCGGACATATCTGGATTCGAGTATATTATCGGCTTCATCGAGTACCACAACCTTGGCGGTAACCGAGCCGATGTCAATGCCGAGTTTCATACGAAAATTCACCGGTATAAAATCTCTAAATCTGGTCGGGCATGCGTGAAAAACATAAACTGACTATATTATAACCATGCCAGGCTGGGATGTAAACTGTGGGTCGTATTACGTCACCCGGAAGCCCTGTTATAAAGAGGCGAGGGGGAAGCCGTAATGCCCCTTAACAGCTTCCCCCAAGTTAGAGGTAGGAGGGAAAAACATTTTATCTTTGTCTTGCCCTGACCCTGGTATTTTATAACATTCCGGCCTTGGTGAAATCGGCCAAAATACCTAAATTCCCGGGGAAGAAGCAATATTCGATGGTTGAAAAGGGGGGTATCGGAAGTCGTTGGTGCTAGTGAAGGGAGAAATAGAGGTCCATGAGGATATTGAGCGTCCTTACGGAATTTACCAGTGGAGCTATATCGGGTTTTGAAGAGGAAACAGCGCCGAGGTTTTTCTCCAGGTCGTCGGCCAGGGCGGATATCATCTTGCGGAGTTCATCGGTCCCTACATTGCTTTTCAGGGCGTTAACCTGTTTGATGATTTCAGGTGTGGCTACCGTTTTAAGCTGCCCGATAGCCATCGACACGTTGAGTTCCTTCAGGCCCTGAAGCACACCCTGCACCTTTTTCCCTTGCTCTTGACGCTTGCGTTCTTTCTCCTTGCTTTCTTCCTGCTGCCGGGTAAATTGCTGGGAGAGTCGCATCAATTCATCGAATCCGCTTTCTTCTTCTGGCATGTTCGTCAACCTGAGTAAATTTTCTACTAACAGTATACACTGTGCACAGGGCCAACACAAAGGTGAGAGTCTGGATAGTACAATCGTATGAACTGGCTGGCGAGCCAGGATTCGAACCTGGGCTAAGGGATCCAAAGTCCCCTGTGCTACCACTACACAACTCGCCAGGGTTACACGCAGGATTATAGCATTTAAGCGTGGCTGTGGCAACGCTGCCCGATATCGGGTATCTGTTCGCGACCTGAAGCTATTTTATGGAGTATTTTCTATCATTAACGCAGGGTTTGTGCTGAAAAAAGCAACTCCGTAACCATCGGGGGTATCGCACGATGATTACGGAGTACTATTTACGCCTGTTATATGTTCGTTGTTTTGCCGGCTACTTTTTCCTGGCGGTGGTTTTTCCTCCCCCTTGAAGAGCCTCGATTTGTATCTTCCACTTACGGGCTCTATCCGCCATAAACCGTCGGGTCGGCTGCCTTTCGGTGCTGATAAGCATTGACTTGATGTTTCCCCAGGGGACGAAAAGGCTCTCCGTGTATCCTCCCATCATATCGAGTTTGTCGTCCCAGTGCACCAGGTTTATCAGGATACCCTGTTCATCGACAACATCGACCATTCCTATGTAGCAATTATCCGGCGCGGTCTCCGGCATAAGGTGCACCGCCACGCAGTAGCCCGGTTGTATCGCCTGTGTTTTAGCCATATTTCACACCTCCGTTTTCCTAACCTATCGTAGCCTATTTATATAATTATTTAGCATTCTTGTCAATAGTACCTTGATGGTGCTTCACTCAGGCGGTCGGTCAATTGGAGGCTGCTGCGGAGAAATTCGTTATATATTCTTATTTTTCTTTATGAAAAATTAAGGATAAGTTTATCCGGCATTTATGGATTTTATGTTTGTTTTTATAGCCGGCTGTTAAGCTTGATGAGGATGTAAGAAGGGATTTGAAAAGAAATTAAGGTTCCCCGGATAAAAAATATCCGATAGGGGAGGTAAGATAAATGGAAAACTTCGTTCTCGCAGGAAAAGCTAAAACGGTCTTTCGCCTCATCGAACTGAAAGCGAAGCGGGAAGAGCTTGCCAGGCATGAGAAGAAGCAGAACTTCAAAAACAAGAAGTAATTGCCTCCGGTTTTATCCTACTATTGCTTTTTAAATTTGGCTTTCAGGGCTTCGATTTCTTGCTGTTTCTCGAATTCTTCCTGACTGAGTGGCTCACAGGACTTCAGCTCATTATTCACTATCTTGATGGAAAATAACTCGTGGCATTTCCAGCACCGGCGCGGGCCTTCGTAATTATTTCCGACGAAAGAGATTTTAGCTTCCGCATCGCACTTGGGACATTTTAAGGTAATCATATCCGGTTAAATTTTCCTCCTTTATTATTTCATTTCAGAAATCTGGTATTATTGTGCCCGATTATATCATTTCACCGTGTCGGCAGCAATGTTTTTCAGCCGGCCTGAACTATGCCGGTCAGGGCATGGGGAAGAAGTGACTGAATATCAGGAATACCACGGGGATAGATACGACGGAAAAGACGAAGCTGGATAAGACAAACTGGTTGGATATCGACTTGTTGCCCCCGGCGCGTTCGGTCACTATCGGCGTCCCGGTGATGGGGGGCACGGCAGCCTGCAGGATGAATATAAGGGCCAGGCTGTAGGTCGGCTGCAGGAAGATTAACAGGGCCAGAAAAGCCATGGGGAAGACGAGATTTTTGATAATAACGAATTTTATTATCTCCCCGTAATAGAATTTGCCTTTCTGCCTGATATCGAGGTAGAGACTTCCACCCAGGATAATCATGATGAGGGGTAATGCCATCCCTCCCAGGATTTGGATGATGGACTGGACAAAGTCCGGCAGGTAGTCTCTGGCGGTAAGGAGCTGGACAACGACTGCCAGCACCGTGGCGATGAGGATAGGATTGAAAATGCGGCTCCACTGAATCCTGGCCTGGCTCTTATTCCTGAAAAAAAGCTGGTAGGCGCTGAAAAAGACAACAGGATGGAAGATGATGAAGATGTAAAGCTGTGGTATGTAAGGTGCGTCCGTCCCGAAGATGCCGCTGATGATGATAAGCGGCATGAACAACCCGTTCTGGAAGAAAAGGTTCAGGGCGAACTCGCCGCGCGTTTCTTTCTGCGAGATGAACATGGTGATAAGCGTCAGGACCAGGGAAACGGCGGCAAAGGCAAACCACCAGAGTGGCAACTGCCACCAGTCGGGTAATTCAGCGGGTGAGAAATTCACCATGATGCTGGCGAAGACCATGCAGGGCAGGGCGATATCGATAGCCAGCCGGCTGAGCAGGCTCAACACGTTCTCGGGTAATATGCCCCGCCTGGTTATCCAGAACCCGATGAGGCCGATGCCCAGGAGCACCAGCACCGATTGTAGAACGACGATGAAAATACTCATCTGTATTAATAATTCTATAATAATCGCGGGAAATGTGAAACGTTGCGGGGGAATGTAGTTTTTTATTGGTGCCGAAGGTCGGACTCGAACCGACACGAGGGTTGCCCCTCAACAGTTTTTGAGACTGCCGCGTCTGCCTGTTCCGCCACTTCGGCACGGGGCTATACTATTCTAAGTGAAAAAAGGTGATAGCGCAAGG
>DATLAD010000116.1:0-5948 GCA_035527575.1 Dehalococcoidales bacterium | reverse complement strand
AGGTAACCTGAATTCGGTCAAGATGGTACTCCTCGGATACCGTGCGCTGCTCTTCGGCCACCAGCGACTCGATATCGCGGTCGGTGATATCCTTTTTCTTGTCCGCCAGTTCCTTGAAGGCAACAAAGGCCCGGTTCAGGTTTTCATCGTTAAGGTTATAACCCAGCTCGGAAAGTCTCTGTTTAAAAGCATGCCGACCGCTCAGTTTCCCCAGGACCAGGCTGCTGGAGGGGACACCTACCGTTCGGGGGTCGATTATTTCATAAGTTATCGGCATCTTGATGACGCCGTCCTGGTGAATCCCCGATTCGTGGCTGAAGGCGTTGGCCCCGACGATAGCCTTGTTGGGTTGCACGCCGAAACCGGTCAACTCGCTCACCAGCCGGCTGGTCCGGTATATCTGCCGGGTATCGATGCCCGTCGTCAGGTCGAAGAGGTCTTTGCGGGTCCGGATAGCCATGACGATTTCTTCCAGCGAGGCGTTGCCGGCCCTCTCGCCGATGCCGTTAATGGTGCATTCCGCCTGACGCGCCCCTCGCCTTATCGCCTCCAGGCTGTTGGCTACCGCCAGGCCGAGGTCGTTATGACAGTGTATGCTGACGACCGCCTTATGGATATTCTTTACGTTCTTGAATATTCCCGTAATTAACCCGCCGAACTCCTCGGGTATGGCATAGCCAACGGTATCGGGGATATTGACCGTAGTAGCGCCGGCGTTAATGACGGCTTCCAGAATCTGATAGAGATACTGCGGCTCCGTCCGGCTGGCGTCCATCGGCGAAAACTCGATATCGCCGGTATAGCCTTTAGCCCTGGCCACCGTATCGCAGGCCATCCTCATGATTTCATCGCGGGTCTTCTTCAGTTGATGGATGAGGTGTATATCCGAAGCCGAGAGGAAAATATGTATGCGCGGGTGCGCCGCCCCCTTTACTGCCTCCCAGGCGCGGTCGACGGCATTGAAGTTGGCATGCGTCAGCGCGCAGATTGCGGAGTTCTTTATCTCCCGGGAGATGAGGCTGACCGCCTCAAAATCGCCGGGGCTGCTGGCAGGAAAGCCCGCTTCGATGATATCTACGCCCAGCTTTTCCAGCTGTCTGGCTATTTCCAGCTTTTCCTGAACGTTTAGAGTGCCCCCCGCCGCCTGCTCCCCATCACGTAGCGTGGTGTCGAAGATGATAACCCTGTCCATATAAATATGTTCCTCCTCGGAAGAATTCTTCAGAGATGCAACCGCCTGTTCCCCTCTCTCTTAAATCAGAGAGGGGCCGGTAAGGACGAGTTTAATTCTCCCCAGACAGGAACATTTATGGTACTTCATGGCTATACGCAAATATTATACACGCATTGCGTAATTTTGTCTATACTTTGAAGCTAAGACTGTTTTTTCGCCCGGCTCCTGGCAGCCTTTCCTTCGCCGGGCACGCCGCCGATATTCCCCCTGACCATGGCGACGCGGCCTGTCCGGGCAATCTCCTTGACGCCGAATCCCTTCAGCAGCTTCAACATGGACTCGATTTTATCCTCGTCGCCGGTTATCTCAATCGTTAATGAGTCGGACGCCACGTCCACAATGTTGGCGCGGAAGATATCGGCTATCTCGATAATCTCGCTCCGCGTCGCCGAACTGGCCTTCACTTTCACCAGCGCCAGTTCGCGCACGGTTATGTTATCCCCCGAGATATCGGAGACCTTGACCACGTCGATGAGTTTGTCCAGCTGCTTCCTGACCTGCTCCACCATGGCGTTAGACCCATTGACGATGATGGTCACACGCGAGAGGTGGGGCACCTCGCTGTGTCCCACGGCGATACTCTCGATATTGAACCCGCGCCGGCGGAAGAGACTCGCCATACGATTGAGGACACCGGGCTTGTCCTGAACAATAGCAACTAGGGTGTGCTTCGTCGCGGCCATGTCGACACCTCTTTCTTCGGTTGTTCGATAAACTCGATATTCAGCGCACCGGGTGGTACGAAGGGGAAAACATTTTCTTCCGGCTCTACCATAAAATCAATCAGGAACGGGCCGTCATACGCCATGGCCTGCTCCAGCGCCGGCAACACCTCTTCGCGGCGGGTAACCCGTAGGCCGGGGATGCTGTAGGCCTCGGCAACCTTAACAAAGTCGGGGCAGGAAAGAGGCGTGGCCACATACCTTTTGGCGTATAACAGGTCCTGCCACTGCCGCACCAAGCCCAGGTAACCGTTGTTCATGACGGCTATCTTGACGGCAATGTGGTCCTGAACCAGCGTCGCCAGCTCCTGGATGGTCATCTGCAGGCTGCCGTCACCGTCGATACACCAGACGGTCTTATCGGGTCGTCCCATCTTGGCCCCCATCGCCGCCGGCAGCCCGAAGCCCATGGTACCCAGTCCACCCGACGTGATAAAGTGACCCGGCTCGGTATGAAGGTAGTACTGGGCGGCCCACATCTGGTGCTGACCCACGCCGGTGACGGTAATCGCATCACCGCGGGTAGCCTCATACAACTGACGGATGATATACTGCGGCAGCAGCCCGGCGCTATCATTGACATCCGTCAACGGGTGCTGCTTCAACCATTCATCAAGCTGTTTAATCCATTCGATATGCTCCCTGACCTCAATCATCTTATTCAGCGCCTGAAGCACCGCCTTGACATCGCCGACTATCGGCACATGAACCGATACGTTCTTGCCGATTTCCGCCGGGTCTAAATCGATATGGATTATCCTGGCATTAGGGACAAAGCCGCTTATCTTGCCCGTTACCCGGTCGTCGAACCTCATGCCGACGGCAATAAGCAGGTCGGCGCTGTCCATAGCCTTGTTGGCGCAGCCCGTGCCGTGCATACCCGCCATGCCGTAACTGAGCACATGGTTTTCCGGAAAACCGCCGATACCCAGCAGCGTGGTAATAACCGGTATCTGGCTCGTCTCGGCAAGCTGCTTCAGTTCCTCGCTGGCTTTGGAGATAATGACGCCCCTGCCGGCGATAATGAGGGGGCGCTTCGCCTCATTTATCAGTTTGGCAGCACTCTTGATCTGCGTGGGATGTCCCCGGGTAGGTATCTTATAGCCGGGCACATCTACCTTCTCCGGATATATATATTCGGCCTGCTCTTGCATGACGTCTTTGGGTATATCGATGAGTACCGGTCCCGGGCGCCCGGTGCTTGCCAGGTAAAAAGCCTCTTTAATAATACCGGCCAGCGAGGCGGTATCCATAACCACGTAGCTGTGCTTGGTAATGGGCAACGTAATGCCGGCAATATCTATCTCCTGAAAGGCGTCCTTACCGATGAACGGTCTCGCCACCTGCCCGGTCAGGGCTATCATCGGCACGGAATCGAGGTAGGCATTGGCGATGCCGGTCACCAGGTTGGTGGCGCCGGGCCCGGAGGTGGCCATACAGACGCCCACCTTACCCGTCGCCCTGGCGTAGCCATCGGCAGCATGGGCGGCACCCTGCTCGTGGCGCACCAGGATATGGCGCAGCTGGGGATATTGCGGCAGGGTATCATAGAACGGTAAAAGGACACCACCGGGGAAACCGAACATCACGTCGACTCCCTCGGCAATCAGACTTTCGCATATAATCTGGGCACCAGTCTTTTTCATATAAGCCCCACCCTTCCTTTCAGAATCTCATTTGCGTTCGTATTCCGGGCTTGCAACGTAAAATTAGTATTTCAGCAATCTTTTATTTACCAAACACCGCGCCGGTGCTGGCCGAGGTCACCTTCTCTATATAACGGCTGAGATAGCCCGTCTTTATCCTCGGCTCGAAATCAGCCAGTTTAGCCAGGCGGTCGGCTATTTCTTTATCAGTCAGTTCTATATCAAGCTTGTGGCCGGGAATATCTATATTAATTATATCCCCTTCTTTTACCGCGGCAATAGGCCCGCGAGCCGCCGCTTCCGGAGAAACATGCCCTATGGACGCGCCGCGGGTAGCCCCGGAAAACCGCCCGTCGGTAATCAGGGCAACTTCCTTGTCCATTCCGATGCCGGTAATCAGGGAGGTGGGCGTCAGCATTTCCCGCATGCCCGGCCCTCCCTTCGGGCCTTCATAGCGGATGACCAGCACATCGCCGGACTTTATCTTCTTATTCATAATGGCTTTGGTGGCCTCTTCCTCGGAGTCGAAAACCCGCGCCGGGCCGCGGTGCACCATCATCTCCGGGGCGACCGCCGCTTTTTTGACCACGGCACCCTCCGGCGCCAGGTTGCCGAAAAGCATTACCAGACCTCCGGTGGCCATGTGGGCGGTCTTAACGGAGCGAATAACCTCGCTGTCCAGCGTCTTTACGTTAGCGATATTCTCCCCCACCGTTTTCCCCGTTACGGTTTTCGATTTCAGCTTTAAAAGCCCCCTCAACTCACCCATTACCGCCGGTATGCCCCCGGCCCTGTCCAGGTCCTCGATATGGTGCGGCCCGGACGGTCTCAGCTTGCAGAGGTACGGGGTGCGCTGGCTTATCTCATTGACGGTAGCCAGCTTGAAGTCGGCGCCCGCTTCACTGGCGATGGCTACCAGGTGCAGGACCGAATTGCTGCTGCCTCCCAGGGCCATATCCGCCGTGAAAGCATTGTAAATAGCGTCACCGTTTATAATAGACCTGGGACGGATATCATCCGCCAGCAGCTTCATCACCTGCCGGCCGGCCTTCTTTGCCAGCACCCGCCGCCGCGCATCCACCGCCGGAATCGTACCGTTCCCCGGCAGGCCCATCCCCAGCACCTCGGTCAGGCAGTTCATGGTATTGGCGGTAAACATACCCGCGCAGCTGCCGCATCCCGGGCAGGCTGTCTCCTCCAGCCTTATCAGTTCTTCCCCGGTCATCTTGCCGCCGGTAACGGCCCCCACACCCTCAAACACGGTGTTAAGGTCAATTTTTTTTCCGTCCAGGTGCCCCGCCAGCATCGGACCCCCGCTGACGAATATCGCCGGCAGGTTGAGCCTCACCGCGGCCATGAGCATACCGGGAATAATCTTGTCGCAGTTCGGGATGAACACCAGGGCGTCGAAGGCATGGCCTTCCGCCATTATCTCTATAGAATCGGCAATCAGCTCCCGACTGGGCAGACTGTATTTCATGCCGGCATGGTTCATGGCGATGCCGTCGCAGACGGCAATCGTGTTAAACTCGAAGGGAACGCCTCCCCCCTCACGCACCCCCGCTTTAACGGCTTCGGCGATTTCGCGTAAATGTATGTGACCGGGCACAATCTCCGTAAAGCTGTTGACGATGCCGATGAAGGGTTTATTTATATCATCACGCGTGCAGCCCAGGGCGTACAGCAGAGAGCGGTGCGGCGCCCTCTCCACTCCTTTTTTCACAGCGTCACTTTTCACTTCTTACCTCTCCAAAAAGTTCTACTAAAAAAATAACCGTCCCTTAAGACGGACCGGGAAATTCACTTTTAGCTTAAAGCCCGTACCTAAAGATAACACGATAGCCCGTTTATTGTCAAGCTGGCGTGTGTGTAATTTCTTTTAACATTCGGAGAACGATTAATACCTCACCCCCTTACCCCTGAGAAATCCATCCCCCTAACCCCCTTCCTTTACCAAAGGAAGGGGGAGGTATAGTGAGAGGGGCTGGCGCCACTCTCCGCAGGCTACTCCTGCTTTACATTTCTGCGGTATCAAATAATACTTAGTGCTCAGCTATTATAGTGAGTTTTTACCAAAGTATAGGGGGCTTATTCCCTTAGTATTCTCTAACCAGTCTTTGTATCCTTCTATTTCAGGTCCACCAATATTAATCGTAAGCTCAAGCCCAAAGAGCGCAATTACGAAATAGTATTCATCAAAAGAGGTACGTAAAATATCATATTCAAACATAGTCTGTAATGGTTTGCCTTCAGAATCAAATATTTTTCTATCTGCTGAGTAAATTCTACGTATACTGTATGGCCATTGTTTTGGGTTTCCATATCTAGCATGATTTCTAATCAGAT
>DATLAD010000115.1:0-2689 GCA_035527575.1 Dehalococcoidales bacterium | reverse complement strand
GTCGTTGCAGGTGCAGGTGCCACGGTATATCAAGCTGGCCTGCTCTATGCGGAGATATAATGGGTGGTTTCAGAACTCCGTCAGGCGGAGGCATCAGGCTCCTATCGGAGCTAATTATCGATGCCGATAAAGATTGGGAGGAAAAGGGTATTAGCAACATAGAAGAGGTTGCCCTAGGCATGACCAGGGGTGACATTGCCATGTCTAACGGGCTTATTTTGGCCGCGCTGAACCCTGGGCCAACAGGTTCTATGCTGTTTAGCCAGGGAGCGGGCGCTGACCTTATTTGGAGTTATTAAATGGGCGGATTTCAAACACCCGGTGGTGGTGGAATAACAAGGCTGTCAGAGCTTATCATAAATGCTGATAAGGACTGGCAGGCTATGGGCATATCCAACCTTAAGGAAATCGCCCTGGGCATGACCAGAGGCGATATACCCGTCCGCAACCACGTTGTCCTAAGCAGACTCGTCCCAGGGAACATCGGTTATGTCCTCACCTCAGCTGGCCCGCTTCACATCCCAACCTGGGCGCCGCCAGGAGGAGCTCTTAATTACTACTTCCCCGCCGAGATCTTCGGGATGCACGACGAGGGGATTGCCCCCGTCGACCAATCTCATAATAAAAATGCACCTATCGCGAACCCCGATTACAAGATGGCCTATGGGGATGCCCCCGCCGATATGATAAAGCAGCTGACTCCTACGATAGTCATACCCAGCGCCGAGGCGATAGTTGCCGTCGACCAATCTCACAACAAGAACTCACCGATAGCCTGCGACATTGCCATCCTGGTCGACGGGGCTGTATCGGAAACCAATGCAGCCGTACAAACCGATGAGACAGCCCTGGCCAGAAGCGCCGCATTAAACGATATGGTACTCTGCCCAATGACTCCTATCGCCGGCGACAAGTATTACCTGGGCTTTGCCAAACAATACAGGCGGGTATATATCAAGGTCAGCACCGCAGGGTCGGGCAACTGGACCAACCAGACCTTTTACTGGAACGGGGCATGGATAGCCGCCCCAGCTGAGGATGACCAGACGGGGTCATTCATAACCCCTGGCACAAACCGCATCGATATGACTATGCCGGGGGACTGGGCGCTCAGCGTTATCATGGCGATGAACCTGTACTGGATAAAAATACAAACCATCGCTTTTGTCAATCAGGTAACAGCGCCACTGGGAGCACAAGCATGGGCCTGCCCAGTAGCGTAAGGAGGAAGATATGGGACACGAAATTAAAGCGAAGTCAACCTTGAAGGTTATCAATCCTGAGAAGGTAAAGACGCTTCTCATGCCCGGCGAGGTTGGAGCCACCATTGAGCTTATCGTCAAGGATAAGGACGGGAAAATCACCGACCACCGCGGCCCTATGAGGTCGAGGAGCTTCGTCAGACAGTTCCTGGAACTGCTCTGGATTCAGGCTCGTCCGGCAACTACTCCCGCTAAATATGATGTTCGAGATATTACGAATACATTAAGGTCCTGTCTGTGGTCTGGCGATGCATTTAACTGTGATGCTGCCATCGCAGAGGTTACTAAAGGGGTCGTTGTCGGCACCGGAAACACTGCCCCCACGATAAATAATTATGTCATGGAAACGCTGATTGCCCATGGCGTTGGCGCCGGCCAGCTCCAGTATGGGGCGGTGACCTTTGGCGCCCCCGCCAGCGATGCAACGACCTCGAGGTTTACCATTACCAGGGACTTCTCTAATGGCAGTGGGGGGGCGATTACTGTCTTTGAAATAGGTCTTTACGTTGATGGTTATGATACTGCTACACGCAACTTCCTGGCCATCAGAGACGTTGTTGGCGGTGGGCTACCTATCCCAAATGGGCAGACCTTAACTGTAAACTACCAGCCGCAGGCAGCGATATAAGGAGGACATTATGCTGACAGCAAAGTTTATTTTAGAGAGATTTAGCAAGGACGGGAAGTTACTTGCGAAAAGAGAAAGGCCGTCGAGGAGCTTCCTTTTCCAGTTCATAGAGCTCCTCTACGTCTCCCATAGCGAGATCACTGCTGCCGCCCCTTATAATATGACCGATGTCGCTTCGGTAGCCCGGACCGTGGATGCACAGTGGACGGCTTCAGCTTTTAACGCCAAGAGTAATTTGAGAATCGGCGGCCCACCCGGGGGTTCAGCTTCATATAATCCCAGCGGCAAAGCGCTAAACAATGTTGCATATACAGACCAACAAACAATAGAGGGAGATAGATTAGGCATCGTTGTTGGTACCGGGGTAGGCGCGGTCGTCCCTACCGACGTTGCTCTAGGGACCCGCATTGTGCATGGGGATGGTGCAGGGGAACTTGAGTATGGGGGATGTGAGCCTATCGGACTTACCATTGCTGACCCGAATGGAGAGTTTACCCTCAGACGGTATTTTACCAATAGCTCCGGCGGTGGAATTACGGTCGAGGAGGTAGGCATTTATTCTTTAGGTTCCGATTTTGATGGCTATTTCGTCTGGCCCTTCGCTATCACCCGTGACCTGACCGGCGGCGTCGCTGTCGCTGACACCGAACTGCTGAGGGTGACCTACGTGATTCAAATAACGGTATAGGAAAGGAGGTTCTTTGGTGGTAGGCGAAAAAGACCTTATCGCAAGAATTAAAAAGAGCCTGATCGCTAAGGCGGAGAAAGACCCGAGTTGGACGCTCTTCCTGGGGAAGGA
>DATLAD010000114.1:0-3987 GCA_035527575.1 Dehalococcoidales bacterium | reverse complement strand
GCCGTAGAGTTTGGCCATCCCGGGTTCCGGCTCCTCTGGCTCCTCCGGGGGAGCCGCCCCGGCCCGCTGGCTGAGAAGAATGAGGGCAAGGCCCCCCAGGCCGGCGGTTACCCCAGCTGCTATCGCTACCTTTTTACCCTTTCCCATCGCACACCTCCCTTCAGAACGTCCAGATACAATCCTCAGAAACGGTAATATTATATTCCTCGCCGTACATCATCAAGGTGCCGGTGGTCACCTGCTCCCACTCCTGCGTTTCGGGGTCCAAGTGGTAAGCTATCACCAGGCGGTCAATTATCGAGGCAAAGGCGTCGCCGGCGTACTGGTCCTTACCGGTGTAGGTAACCAGGTTGGCGCCGGCGGTAAGGGATATCGCCCCCGCTGCGGACACCCTGGAGACGAGGTACAAGGCCAAACCGGTAACAACCGCCGCCGAGCCTAATACGATAACGGCGGGTAGCCCCCGCCCTACCCTCTTTATCTTCTCTGCCATAACATCATCTCCTGCCGAATAGACTCCTGACGACCGCTATCGGTACCTTGAATAACCCCATTAAACAGCCGCCGCCCTCTCCGCCGTCGGAGGGCTCATTTCCCGGGTGTAAAGAAACCAGGCTCTCCTTATTCTGTCTCATGAAGATTGCCGCTATGATATTACCTTTTGACAGAAGGTCAAGTGCTAGCTGGTCGAAAGTTTCCTTAGCCAGGTCAAGCGCCTGCGTGTGTTCTAGCCCATCGATAAACAGGTAGCAGAAACCGCAATTGAACGCCTGGCCGAACTCCGGGAGGGCATCGGTGGTGAAACCTACCACTTCAGTATAACCCCAGTACTTCCCTCCCTGGGCCCACACCGCGGCGCCCAGCTTATCGGCGCTGAGACAGGCCAGGGTATATACTTCCTTATCCTTCAGACTGCTGACATTACTCAGGTCAATGACCGGTTTCTCATCCTGCCCAATGAGAGCGTCTTCGCTTCCGTGATCATAAAAGATAAAAAGGTCAGTTCCCTTTTTCAGCTCCTCTTCAACCCTTTTCTTCACCGCCTCGCCATCGGCCAGCTCGACAACGTCAATGCCGGCTTCCCGGCACTGGGATAATATGTCCTCAGCGAAGGCGAAGGTATGCTCGGTAGCCGAATCAAAATTAGGTCGAACCAGAATTGCCTTCAACTTTATGTCTCCCTTCGTTGTTCCACATTTCTATGGCGAGCGCGAAAGAACTCTCTATCACCATCTTCCTCAGGGCTTTGTCCTTATCAAGCCTTTTGAGCAGATCAGCCGCAGAGAGCTGTTCCTTCCCCAGGAAGAGCGTCCAACTCGGGTCTTTCTCCGCCTTAGCGATCAGGCTCTTTTTAATTCTTGCGATAAGGTCTTTTTCGCCTACCACCAAAGAACCTCCTTTCTATCCATCTTCCTACACCGTTATCTGAATCGCGTAGGTTACCCTCAGCAACTCGGTATCGGCCACGACGACGGCGCCCGTAATATCACGGGCGATAGCAAAGACAAAAGATGAGTCGAGTGTTCCATTCCCCCCAGGTGAATAGATGCCCACCTCCTGCACCGTGACGTTTCCACCGCTGCTGTTGGTTAAATAGCGCCTGATGGTAAACTGGCCGTTGGGGTCGGCGAGGGTCAGGCCAATCAGCTCGCAGCCGCCATATTCCAATTCTCCCGCGCCGTCTCCGTGGGCTATCTTAGTTCCGAGGGCGTAATTGGTGGGGACGACTGCGCCTACTCCTGAGCCGACGACAATACCTACGTTCGCAGACGGTTTTATTATATTTACAAAAGACGCAGGGTTGGCCCCCGACCAGCACCATGCCCCGGAAAGCCCGCCAGGAGAGCCAATTCTTAGATTGCATTTGGCGCCTCGGTAGTTTCCTGCCCCCTCCGTTGCACTATCTATATTCCTTGCCGCATCGGTAATGTCCTGCATTGGATAGGGTGCGCCAGCTGTTATCTGGGCATGGGCAACATAGAGTAGCTCGATGAACTGGAAGAGGAAGCTCCTGGAGGGCTGTTCCTTTTTCTCAAGCAGCCTACCGTCTTTGCCGAATCTCTCTAAAGTTAATCTCGCTGTTAACATAGTACCCTCCTTATATCGCTGCTTGCGGCTGATAGTTGACCGTCAGGGTCTGCCCGTTGGGAATGGCTATACCTCCGCCAATTACATCCCTGATGGTCATAAAGTAGTAGGTGATGTTGGGGTCATAGCCCATAACATAGAGCCCGATTTCATTGACGGTAATCGCCCCGCCGCTGCCGTTGGAGAAGTCCCTGGTGATAGTAAATCTCGAGGTGGTAGCATCGCTGGCCGGTGCTCCGAAGGCCACCGCCCCGTACTGGAGCTGGCCGGCGGCGACGCCGTGGGCAATAAGTGTCTCCATGACATAATCATTTATCGTGGGGGCGGTATTTCCTGTGCCGACCATAACTCCGTGGGTCACCACCCCAGCCCCCGCATTACAGCCGAAGGAAAATCCGCTCTCACAAATAGCCCGAAGGACATTCCCCGTATCTCGCACATCATAGGGACCTATTTCATCAAGCTGGTTTGTCTGTATCCAGAGCAGCTCCAGGAACTGCTTGACGAAACTCCTCGACCTCATCGGGCCACGGTGGTCAGTGATTTTCCCGTTCCTATCTTTGACGATAAGCTCGATGGTAGCGCCGACCTCACCGGGCAAGAGAAGCGTCTTTACCTTCTCAGGCCTGATAACCTTCAGGGCTGACTTCGCTTTAATTTCGTGTGTCATATTTCCTCCTTACGCTACGGGGCAGGCCCACGCTTGTGCCCCCAGCGGTGCTGTCACCTGATTAACATAAGCGATGGTTTCTATTTTTATCCAGTACAGGTTCATCCCCTGGATAACGCTGAGCGCCCAGTCCCCCGGCATGTTAAAGTCGATGCGGTTTGTGCCGGGGGTTATGAACGATCCCGTCTGGTCGTCCTCAGCTGGGGCAGCGTTCCAGGCCCCGTTCCAGTAAAAAGTTTGGTTGGTCCAGTTACCCGACCCGGGGGTGCTGATATTGATATATACTCGCCTGTATTGTTTGGCAAAGCCCAGGTAGTATTTGTCATTGAGAGCAGGAGTCATCGGGCAGAGGTTCATATCGTTAAGTACGGCGTCTCTGGCAGCCGCTGTCTCATCGGTCTGTGCCGCCGCCGCTGTCTCCGATACAGCCCCGTCGACCAGGATGGAGATGTCGCAGGCCACCGGTGAGTTCTTGTTGTGAGATTGGTCGACGGCAACTATCGCCTCGGCGTCGGGCATGACTATCGTAGAGGTCAGCTGCTTTATCATATCGGCCGGGGCGTCCCCGCAAGCCAGCTTATGGTCGCTGGTAATAGGTGCATTCTTATTGTGAGACTGGTCGACGGGGGCTATCCCCTCGTCGTGACTCCCGAAGATCTCGGCTGGGAAGTAATAATTAAGAGCTCCTCCTGGAGGCGCCCAGGCTGGTATGTGAAGCGGGCCAGCTGATGTTAGTACGTAGCCGATGGACCCCGGAACGAGCCTAGCCAGGACATGCGTATTACGAACAGCCAAGTCTCCCCGAGTCATGCCCAGGGCGACTTCCTTAAGGTTGGATATGCCCATAGCCTGCCAGTTTTTATCAGCGTCTATGATTAGCTGTGACAGCCTTGTTATTCCACCACCACCGGGTGTTTGAAATCCGCCCATTTAATAACTCCATATAAGGTCAGCGCCCGCTCCCTGGCTAAACAGCATAGAACCTGTCGGCCCAGGGTTCAGCGCGGCCAAAATAATCCCGTTAGCCATGGCAAGATCACCTTTGACCATACCGGCTGCCAACTCCCGAATGTTGCTAATCCCCATGGCCTCCCAATCTTTATCGGCATCGATAATTAGCTCCGATAGGAGCCTGATGCCTCCGCCTGACGGAGTTCTGAAACCACCCATTATATCTCCGCATAGAGCAGGCCAGCTTGATATACCGTGGCACCTGCACCTGCAACGAC
>DATLAD010000113.1:0-8003 GCA_035527575.1 Dehalococcoidales bacterium | reverse complement strand
GAGGTTGACCTTATTCTCGGCCATCATCTCGAACATCAGCAGCCCCCACCAGTCGGGGTCGACGTATGAGAAAGTGTACCCGGCCCGCCAGGCGGGTTTAAGGTGCGGCAGGGCATGCCCCTCCTTAAGCAGCCTGTTATGTGTTTCCTCGACGATACCGCCGATAACCTGCTCCCCGCGGGGATTGAACATGTGGGCGTAGGCAAATCCCGGAGGACCTTGAACGTTCATCTGACCGCCCAGGGCACCGAGACGTTCAATCAGTAGCGTGTTAGCTCCGGCACGGGCTGATGCTATGGCCGCGGCTACTCCTTCTGTACCTCCACCAACCACCACCACATCATATGTACCAAATAGTTCCATTTACACTCCTTATTTTATTGTTTACTAATGGGTTCCGTATAGTATGGCGCCTTGCTTAACCAGGATATCTTGGAGTTCGGAGACATCCGCCTCCATTTGTCGCGGTGTTATATCTTTCTTGGCGCAGAGGGCTGCGGCTACACCAGCGGCCTGACCCGTTACTATCGTCTGCTGTATGAAGCGATGATAAGCATCCCTATCGGTTGAGATATGCTTACCGGCTATGAGCATGTTTTCAATGTTCTTCGGTACCAGGCACCGGTAGGGAATATCGTGTGAGCCGCCGTCCCTGGGATATCCGCCTCCCCCTCCCTCGCCCGAAGTTAGTGTGTTTACAGTAGCAACGTGATGGCCCCCCGCCGGGAAGCCGCTCTTGCCAATGACGTCCTCGAACTTTCTGGACTCGATGACATCTTGAGTTGTCAGAATGTAGTCGCCCACGATGCGTCCACTCTCTCGAATCCTCAACTCAGGGCAGACTCTGGTAAGGTAGGCATTCTCAAAACCGGGCATATACTTCTTGATGAATTTCAACGCCATTACTATCTGCCGCCGGCATTCAATTTCGCCGTAAGTCAGGTCGCGCACGTCGTTGGGGTCACAGTTAGGCACCTGGGATGAGTGCTGGAACAGGGCCTGTATCTTACCACCCTCCCTGGGTGTCAGGAAGAACCCTACGCCGCTGTACTCATGCCACTCTCCTTTGGCCAGAGCCGCATCCCGCAATGAGAAATAGCCCATTATTTCGCCCAATTCCGTTACGTCTTTGATTTGTTTAATGTGTTCTATGAGCTGCTCTTTGGTCCATTTCAAGAAGGGGTTCCTCAAAAAACGCTCGAAAGAGAACTCATCCGGGTTTTCCCTGATGTATTTCAGGGCCTTGTCCCAGTCGACACCATCCATCGTGAAGGAAATTGTGTGGGGTTGAAGTTGTTCCCGCGGAAGCTTATCGAATGGAGCGCCGGCCCTTGCCGCTATATCACCCTCACCGGTGCAGTCGATGAGCACTTTGCTCAGGATGAGCTGCCTGCCGGAGGTGTTCTCAACGATAAGACCCTTGACAGCGTCACCCTCTTTCAGAACATCGACCGCCAGGGAATGCAGCAGGAGGTTGACCTTATTTTCCGTCATCATCTCGAAAATCATCAGCCCCCACCAGTCAGGGTCAACGTAGGAGAAGGAATAACTCCCCCGCCACTCAGGCCTGATATGAGGTAAGGCGTGTCCTTCCTTCAGCAGCCTGGCATGGGTTTCCGCCATGAAGCCACCGATTATCTGCTCACCGAGCATATTGAAAAAGTGAGCGTAAGCGAAGCCCGGCGGACCGGAAATGTTCAGCTGGCCGCCTATGGCACCGAGACGCTCTACCAGGAGCGTATTAGCGCCCGTCCGCGCTGAGGCGATAGCTGCAGCCACACCCGATGTTCCACCACCGGCAATAACCACATCATATTCACCGTATAGTTGCATTTTCACATCTCCTTGTTAAATGTATATTAACGAGTCCCGTAGAGTATAACGCCTTGCTTGACCAGGATCTTCTGGAGTTCTGAGACATCTTTTTCCAGTTGCCGCGGTGTTATATTTTTCTTGGCGCAAAGGGCTGCGGCCACACCGGCGGCTTGACCTGTTACCATTGTCTGTTGTAAGAAGCGATGATAAGCGTCTCTATCGGTTGAGATGTGCTTACCGGCTATGAGCATGTTTTCCACGTTCTTCGGCACCAGGCACCGGTAGGGAATGTCGTGGGAACCGTCGTTCTTGGGCATAGAAATCGTTCCCGCCTCTCCCCTGACTATCGTGTCTGTTGTGGCAACATGATGGCCTCCCGCCGCCATGCCGCTTTTACCGATGACATCATCGAACTTCATGGCCTCGGCGACGTCTTTACTTGTCAGGTAGTAGTCGCCCATGATGCGCCGGCTTTCCCGCAACCTCAACTCGGGGCAGACCCTGGTAATATAGGCGTTCTCGAAGCCCGGAACATTCTTTCTGATGTATTTCCACGCCATCGTAATTTGCCGCCGGCACTCGATTTCGCCATAAGTCAGGTCCCGCACGTCCGTGGGGTCGCAGTTGGGTACCTGGGATGAGTGCTGGAACAGGGCCTGTATCTTGCCACCCTCCCTGGGTGTCAGGAAGAAACCGATGCCGCTGAACCCATGCCATTCTCCTTTAGCTATACCCTCATCCCTGATGGTGACCCACCCCATTATTTCGCCTATTTCCGTGATATCCTCAACGCGTCGGATGCGCTCTATCATCTGTTCTTTAGTCCAGCCCAGGCGGTTCAAACGAAGTTCAAACATGGGGAATTCGTCCGGGTTATCCTTGATGAAGTTCAGGACTTTATCCCAGTCTACGCCGTCCGCACTGAAGGTAATCGTATGGGGCTGAAGTTGTTCTCGTGGCAGTATTTCGCAGGGTGCGCCGGCCCTTACAGCTATGTCGCCCTCACCGGTGCAGTCGATAAGCACTTTGCTCAAGATGAGCTGCCTGCCGGAGGTGTTCTCGACGATGAGACCCCTCAGCGCATCACCCTCTTTTAGAACGTCCACAGCCAGGGAATGGAGCAGGAGGTTGACGTGGTTCTCCTGCATCATCTCGAACATGAGAAGTCCCCACCAGTCAGGGTCAACATACGCGAAGGAGTAACTCCCTCGAAAATCCGGTCTGATTTGCGGCAGGGCATGTCCTTCTTTCAGCAGCCTCTTGTGTGTCTCATCTATTATGCCTCCGATTATCTGCTCCCCGGCCTGGTTAAACATATGAGCGTAAGCGAAGCCTGGCGGACCGGAAATGTTGAACTGACCACCCAGGGCACCGAGACGCTCTACCAGCAGCGTATTAGCGCCAACCCGCCCTGAGGCGATAGCCGCAGCTACGCCCGACGTTCCACCACCGGCAATAACCACATCATATTCACCGAATAATTGCATTCTCACGCCTCCGTGTTGAATTTAATTTATATGTTCTGCCGGAACAATTTTGTTCCCGGCTCGTGGGGCTTTACTATATAATTGCATTACGTATGTTTCTGGATTTTTCACCTCCTGTGGCAGTGATATATTGAATATCCTGGGTTATATGATGCCTCTCAGCCTGGGGTCAAGCGCATCCCTCAGGCCGTCGCCCACCATATTGAAGGCAAATACAACGACCATTATGGCAAAACCGGGTATTAAAGAAAGAAAGGGTTGTGATCTCAGATAAGTATACCCTTCGTAGACCATGCTTCCCCAGGCAGGGGTGGGTGGAACAATACCGACCCCGATAAAGCTAAGTCCGGCTTCAGCCAGGATAGTGATACCCATATTCATGGTCATTACCACTATCATTGGCGGTAAGCAATTGGGTAACACATGGCGGAACATGATGCGTATATTACTGGCCCCTAGCGAGCGCTCTGCCAGAATATAGTCGTTCTCTCTGGCTGAAGAGACCTGGCCGCACATTATCCTGGCGTAAGGTGCCATCATGCCGATGCCGATGGCTATCATAACGTTTGTTAATCCTGCGCCGAGTGCCGCCGCGATGGTCAGGGCCAGCAATATCGCCGGGAAACACATGACGGCATCTACCACTCTCATGATAATCGCCAGGGTCATCCCTCCGAAATATCCGGCGGTTAACCCCAGCATCGTACCGATTGTCGCCGACATGGACAGGGCCACCACACCTACCATCAGGGCTGTGCGTGAACCGAAGATTAAACGGCTTAACAAATCCCTGCCGATAGCGTCAGAGCCGAGAATATGCCCCATTTGCCCGGGTTGAAGCAGCCGGTTGGGTAAATCTTCCTCCAGTGGATTGTACGGAGCAAAGAGCCCGGGGAAAATGCCCATCAAAAGAAATAATACAACGACAGTGGCCCCAAAGATGACGACCGGTCGCCCGAAGAAAACCTTGGCGAAACGCTTTAACTCGTTAACGCGGACGGGACTCTCTGAGAATCCTGCGTGACGGGTGTCAACTTCTGACATAACGTATCATCCTTATCCATATCGTATCCTCGGGTCAAGCCAGCCCCATGAAATATCTATCAACAGGTTCACAGTACTGACAATTATTGCCATTACAAAGATAACAGCTTGTACCACTCCATAGTCCAGGGAACGGACGGCTTCAACCAGTAACCTCCCCATACCGGGAATACTGAAAACCGTCTCGATAAATACCGAGCCGCCGAAGATCATGATTATCGACATGCCCTTCATGGTTATCACCGGAATGAGTCCATTTTTCAGACCATGCTTGATTATCACCCTCGCTTCCCGCATGCCTTTGGACCAGGCTGTTCGCACGTAGTCCTGCCGCATGACCTCGAGCATGCTTGACCGGGTTAGACGCATATCCGTGGCGATGGGGGGAATCGCCAGGCAAAAAACGGGCAGGATTACCTGCCTCGCATTCAACCAGAAGTCCTTGAAAGGCGAGGTATAGCCGAATATCGGCAGCCAGCCGAGCTTGAGACCGAATATATAGATCAGGAAGATGGCGAGCCAGAAAGAGGGTATAGTTACTCCCAGGTTTCCTATAGTAGTCACCAGCTGGTCCAACCATCCACCCCGCCTTACCGCAGCGATGACGCCGGCCGGTATTCCGATCGTAATACTTACCAAAAAAGCCATTGCCCCCAGATGGAGAGTCACCGGCAGCCGCTGTTTGATATCCATTGTCACCGGGGTTTGACGTATGACGGAGATGCCGAAGTCACCCCTGGAAAGGCCCGCCACCCATGTAACATACTGGACAAACAGAGGCTTATCGAGCCCTAATTCGTGTCTTACCTTGGCAACCTGCTCAATTGATAAAGACTCCACGTCCTGCTGAGTCAGATATATAAGGATAGGGTCACCTGGCAGCAGGCGTACCAGAATGAACACGATTGCGGTGACTATTACGAGGACAATCAGCATATACAATATTCTTCTGATAATGTATGTCCCCATAAGTCTCCTTTTGAGTTACCAAATATCTAGCCTGATGGCCTTCCGGGGGGTGCCAACCATCGGCATGCTGGCACTGCAAGCACTTAACAGTATTATATATATTGGCAGCGCAACAGGATATCACACAACTATCCTGCTTCGGGGCTTAACAGCACCCCGAAGCAGGACTGCTGCTGGAAGAATTCTTCCAGAACTTATACTATTTCTCTATCCACGTGTCAGACGGGAGCCAGTCGGTCTTGAACGAAAAGGCCATGAAGTTAGTATGAACTTTGGGCTGGACGAAAGCCGCCATGTGTAACTGGTATAGCGGGATGCAGGTTTTATCGTCGTAGAGCGCCCTGGAGAATTGTTGTATCAGGTCCTTATCGATCTGGGTCGTCCTCATTAATTTGGTTACCAGGTCATCGAATCCGGCAGGGTAGGCGTTGTCAAAGAACTGAGGCGTGGCACCGGCCCGCCACCAGTAAAAACTCGGATGCATGGTATAGACCGCCCAGTTGATAAATTCCTGGAAAACGAGACCTTCGTTCCACCCGGCCGGGGTCCATCGGTACTGGGTAAAAGTGCCGGCTTCCGGGAATTCAATTTCTGCCTGGATTCCTATCTTGGTCAGGTTAGCCTGTAATGCCGAGGCCAGTTCCGCGTTGGCCCATTGCGGAGGCATGATAAGCTTGGTCTTGAACCCGTTGGGATAGCCTGCCTCCTCGAGCAGCTGCCTGGCTTTAGCAGGATTGTACGACTCATTATTTTCCAGCTCGGGTATATGAGCCGGAGAGCCGGGGGGAGCTATCTGCTGTACGGGAGTCAGCCAGCCGTAACCCAGCGCATCGCAAATCGTTTTGCGGTCAAAGGCTAAAGATATCGCCTCGCGCACTTTCAAACTCGAAAGTGGAGATGCGGGATTGGCATTGGACGGAACCAGGGCATGTACGGGGCATAACGCTGAATTCAACTCGTTGTACGGGAACCCTAAAGCTTTGATTTCTGACGCTTGTTTGCCGAGGAACAGGTAGCACAGGTCGAAGTCACCGGCCTCGAAGGCCATCTGCGTCGTCATCGGGTCCGGCAGGTAGACTAATTCTATGCCATCGAGATAGGGCTTGCCCGTGTCCCAGTAATCGTCGAACCTGGTAAGCGTCATCTTCACATCGCGTTGATATTCAACGAACTTAAACGGGCCTGTGCCGGCGGGATGCTCACCACCCCACTCGTCACCTTTCTGCTCGAACCCGGTTGGCGAACCCATCAACTGGCTACCCAGGCCATAATAAATGGTATTCGTCCAATAATTGAGGTTAACCCGCACTTTATAGTCGCTGAGAACTTCAATCGTCTTCCATTGCGGGTCTTTCGAAGGCCTCTTTACCATGTATCTATCGAGGTTCCATTTGACTGCCTTGGCATCGCAGACCGTGCCATCATGAAACTTGACGCCCTGCCGCAGCGTAATATCCATATACGTTTGGTCGGAAGCAGGGTCAAAAGCCGTTGCCAGTATCGGCACGAATTCCCCCGAGGGTCTGTAATAGCACAGAGGCTGGAAGAGAATATTCGCTGTAGATTCATTGGTTCTTGGGCCCATCGCCTGTACATCGCCGATGGGGGTATCCGGAGTCTCACGCTTATGGATATTTAAAATGCCTCCATACTGCGGTTGTTCACCGGGGGCTGGGGTGATGGATGGTGCCGGGGCAGGTGAGGGTGCCGGTGCCGGGCCTGGTGCTGGTGCCGGTGCCGGGCCTGGTGCGGGTGAGGGTGCCGGTGCTGGTGAGGGTGCCGGGGCTGGGGCGGGTTCGGCACAAGCCGCTAGTAATAATAAAGCCGTTACTATCAGAGTTAGGCTAATAGCTAGAGTACGACGCATAAACATTTTTCGTCTATACCTCCTTACCAAACTGAGCTTTCTCTCTCCACTATGTGCCATTATCTACGACATATTTCACCCCCCTCCCGGCTTACTGCAATCTGGCTGAAGAGATACAGACAGCATTTTGTCACTTTCTGTTCATTGCAGCCGCACGATTGCCTGCGTTCCTTGCTGACCATTTAGATAAGCTATGCCTTGGATTCAAATAGCCGTGAAATGCGTTACCGGTTTCATCTGCACAACATGATGATACATACCGAAAAAGGTGAACACTTATATGTGAATTTTGCACGCACATCGTCCCAACTGAATCCGGTTGTGTGAACTAGGCGCATCTGACTGGGTGTGTTTAAAAGTTGTTCTACAGCGATATCGTATCATTTGCAATTTATGAATGTAAATAACAAGATAATTACACATTGACAAGATAAAATGTAATTTGTAACTAATAATACGAACTAAATGAAATAAATTATCACGAAAACCCTAGTAGGTAATTTTATACCGCTATTCGCCTTTTGTCAAGTAGAAAGCGGTCTTTTTAAAACACTCTACATTATTCAGATTAATTCATTTCACAGTAGTGGTGAGCCCCGGAGTTGCGGCAACATATGCCAGCATTAGTTGTTCAGTGTATAAGAGTATAACCAGAGTGGTGTGGGGAATGACGGATCAAGCTCTCCATGCGGAGAACACTATCTGCGGAGTAAATGATCGTATTCTTAATTGATGATTTTTCTTTTGTTACCTTTCGAAGACAGCATGTCCTGCCTTGTAGGTATTATTAACAAAAAATGTTTCGATATCTCTAACGCCTT
>DATLAD010000112.1:0-2516 GCA_035527575.1 Dehalococcoidales bacterium | reverse complement strand
TTCTTCAGAGCCGGCAGGAATTCATCGGGGATGTCCTGGCTGACGCCGCCGATTCTCATGTAGTTATAGGTAAGGCGCTGGCCGCAGACCATGTCGAAAAGGTCGACAATCTTTTCTCTCTCGCGGAAGGCATACATGAAGGGCGTATAGTAGGCCCCGGTATCGTTGAGGAAAGAGCCGACGGCGATACAATGGTTGGCCAGGCGCTGTAGTTCCGCTATGATGACGCGCAGGTATTCGGCGCGTTCCGGCACCTTTATCCCCGCCAGCTTCTCCACGGCCAGGCAGTAACCCAGGTTGTTGCTCATCGGGGAGATATAGTCCAGCCGGTCGGTGAGCGGGATAAATCCTGAGTAAGTCCTTTCCTCGGACAGTTTCTCGATACCGCGGTGCAGGTAACCGACAACCGGCTCGATATCGAGTATAACCTCGCCGTCGAGGGTAGCCCTCATGCGGTATACGCCGTGAGTGCTCGGGTGCACCGGCCCGAAGTTCAGGACAAAAGGCTCGGTTTTGAGTGTCATCATCTCGGTCGTGGTCACTGGATGAAGTCCTTTCGCAGCGGGTGACCCTGGAATCCTTCCCAGAGGAAGAGGCGTTTCAAATTCGGGTGACCTTCGAATTTTATGCCCATGAGGTCGTAAATTTCGCGCTCCTGGAAGTCAGCCGACCGCCACAGGCCGATTACCGAAGGTGCCGTCGGGTTTTCACGGCCATAGCACCTTGTTTTGATAATGATAGAGTGGTTATGCTTCAAAGAGGTCAGCTGGTAAACGACCTCGAAATAGCTGTAATAATCGACGGCGGTAATGTAATTAAGAAAGTCAAACGCGAGGCTCTCGGTGTCCTTAAGATACCCGGCCACCGCCAGCAGCGAATCGCTCTTCACCACCAGGCTGTGCGGCGCGGTTTCCTCGACGCTGCCCGGGAATTTTTCTTCCAGCTGGCCGGCTAAGTCTTTGCCGGAGAGGGCTACCGTCATGTCTTTTTACCTTTCAGCAGTAATTTCGGCAGGTCGGATATCGGGCGCTCCCTGGCTATCTTCTTCTGCAACATCTGCACGCCGTAGATAAGGGCTTCCGGGCGGGGCGGGCAACCGGGCACGTAAACATCGACCGGAATTATCTTGTTGTATCCCGGGACCACGTTGTAAGACGAGCGGAAGATGCCGCCGCTGATAGCGCAGGCGCCCATGGCGATGACCCACTTCGGCTCGGGCATCTGGTTGTAAATGCGCCGGACGACGGGTGCCATCTTCCAGGTAAGGGTGCCGGCGGTAATCATCAGGTCGGCCTGCCGGGGAGAAGCCCGCAGGATTTCCATGCCGAAGCGGGACATGTCAAAGCGGGGGCCTTCGGCGGCAATAAATTCAAAGGCGCAGCAGGCGGGGAAACATATCGCCGTCCACAGTGAAGAACGCCGCGCCCAGTTCAGCACGGCATCTACCGAGGACAGCATTATGTTTTGTTTGACTTCTTCGTCCAGCCAGGCATCGGGGTCGGGGATGCTCTCCCTCGCGCCCGCCTTAACCTCTTCAATAAGCTGGCCCTCCTGCCGGTCTAGCTCCGAAGATGTATAGATATACTCTCTATCGCTGCTTACTTCCATTCGAGGACCTTCTTCTTCCAGGCGTAGATGTAGCCGATGAGTACTATGAAAACAAGAATCAACACGGTGAAGAAGCTGAAAAGCCCCAGCTGCCTGAGCTGCACCGCCCACGGGTAGAGAAAAACAACCAGGACATCGAGGGCTAAAAAGACGAGGGCATAAAAGTAATAGTGGAAGTTAAACTGTACCCAGGTCTTCCCGATGGTTTCCATGCCGCATTCGAAGATAGAATTCTTGATGGGGTTGGGGTTGCTGGGGACGATTTTAAGATATCTGAGGACAATGGGAATAACTACCATTACAAGGGTGAAAAGGACAACGACGATTAAAAACAGTCCGATTAATCCGTAGTTCGCTAGCAACTGGTCCCCTGACTATCTGTTTCGCTTATTTGCTGTTTATGCGTTATGGTACTATATACTATGATACATGCCGTGATAGACACTGCGGGTAGTATACCACAGAATTTTTCTAAAAATCAACACTAATATTCAGGCTGGTTTACATCTATCTGGCTTCTGTTTACCTCACCCCTTTACCTCCTCTCCGACTTTTAAAAAAGAACAAGCCGTAGAACTGCAGGTCGGAGGGGGATAAAAGCAGGAGGGGCGCCAGCCCCTCCTGGATTACCCTGAGTTCCCGGCTGACTTTACTTGAGTTTGTATTTCTTCGCCAGCGCTGCCAGGCCGGGCATCGAGCGCTCCAGCGTGCGGTCGTTGACGCAGTACACCAGCCGGAAGTAGCCGGGCGTGCCGAAAGCTACCCCGGGCACCGAGAGCACGTGGTGCTCCTGCTGAAGTTCGCGCACAAAAGCAACATCGTCTTCTATGGGGCACCTGGGGAAGATGTAGAAAGCGCCCTGCGGTTTATTTACCTTATAGCCCATTTCCACCAGGTTGCCGTAGATA
>DATLAD010000111.1:0-8423 GCA_035527575.1 Dehalococcoidales bacterium | reverse complement strand
CCAGCTGCTCCATTATCTCGTGTCTTTGAGACTCGTCATCGGATAAGAAGAGTGTAGCGATCTTGGTAATGGGCTTAGGATCTTGCGACGGATTGGCATTCGGTATACGATGGGCTGTGCGCGAAATCCAGTAGCCGTAATCCCACCAGCTGGTGACGCCGTAGGCCGAGTCGGGGTAGGTAAAGTTTTCTCCATAGGGTGGCGGCTCATAGAGACTGTAATAGGCATCAGGGTCGCCAAACGGTTCCGGAGTATTTTCCCTCATCCAGTCCATAGATTCCTGCCAGGCATCCGATGGGGCATAACGGGCCAGTGCCGCGACCTCCTTCGCCTTCATAATATTAGGGAAAAGGACGAAGAAGAAAACAATCACCACCGCCAGGGCAGCATTCGTGTGGTATATCGTCCATCCCTGTCTCTTTGCGTGCTTCTTCTCAGGCTTTCCTATCGCTATTTGATGCAAAGACTGATCATATTCGGTGCGCCTGTTAAAATTAGATAGCACTTCAAAGGCTTTATTAATCTCTTTAAATTTCTCCTCAGCTTCGGGGGAGCGATTCCGGTCAGGGCGATAGGCAAGCGATAGCTTATTGAACGCTTTCTTTATATCCTTGTGAGAAGCATTCCTGGCCACACCCAGAATTTCATAGTAGTCTCGTTTCGACGCAGCTTCCGGATAATGCTGCTCTTTCCCCGGCTCTTTCTCAGTCTTGACGGCAAGTTTCCTGAGGCCAGCCAGCCAGATAGCCTGCCAGGAAAGGTAGGCGGAGAGCAGGGCAATATTGATGACGAGGTAATAGGCAAAGCGGCGCTGTATCAGAGTCAGCACGAATATTATCAGGTTCCAGATGAGAAAGAATAACAGTTTTTCATCGTCCCCGCGATGCTTGACGAAGAGCCAGATTAAGATGGCGAACGATATGAAAGCAAAGCCGGGTATGGGCCAGTTCGGGGCCAGGAAGAAGCTGGTGGTGAAGTTACCCCAGGCAACCCCGGTAGAGAAGCTGCCCTGCGGGGAGAGAAAGGGCTGCATCTCTATGGTAGTGGTGGCCGTGGCGCCGGTAGGATTGAAGATACTGAATTTAGATATTGCCCAGTTGAAGGCGCTGGGAGCGATAGCGTAAAAGATACCCAGGAATATCACGGCAATTCCGACCAAAGCCAGCGGATAGTAGTACGTTTTAAGATTAAAACCTGACATTACCATCGAGATACCGGCCAGCACCAGCGGAATTAATATGGCGATACCAATTGGCCATATATACTCGACAGCCGGAGAAAAGGGCCAGAAGATTATCAGGGCGACCAGGAACATGATAAAACCGATGATACCCAGGTGGGCGGTCGATTTATGCTTCAGGTGGTCAATAATGAACTGAATAACAAAATAGATGGTAATGATAAAGACAAAGAGCAGGCCTCCCAGCCAGGTAATCAAATAAATGCCGAGGAAAATACCCGCCAGCAGGCTGTAAACAAGCGGCCTGGTGATTGTTTTCCAGTCGCGCTGGATAATATGGCTGAAAGTGAGCTGACGCTCCCCGGCCGTTTTGATGGCCAGAATCAGGAAGAGAGCGGCTACGGTGGTGAAAAGGGTCTCGGCGACGTGCTGGTCAGTGAAACCGAGTATGGAGCGTCCCATGTATTCGCCGGCGAAAATGGCTACCAGGGCCGCCGCAATAACCCCGGCCCAGCGATTGAAAAGCGCTTTACCGATGAAGTAAACAGGGATAATCGTCAGGGCGGCCAGTATCGCCGGGAAATAGACGGCAACCACGTCTACAAGATGCTGGGTGGGCGAACCAAGACCGATTATCCACGCGATAATGGCAATAAACCAGTTAAAGAAGTGTATTTCGCCGAATCCGCCGCCACCGGGATAGATAAGGAAGGGTGTGAAAGGGGTAAGGTGGGGGAAATTGTAAGCCAGATTATCGACGATGAGCATCTGGTAGTAGGCGTCAATACTGGTGAACTTTATCCAGTTGCCGACGAAGACCTGGTCGTAAGGGAGGGAAATTCGGTAAATCAGTGAAATGCCGAAAAATCCGGCAATGAGTATGCCGATAATTAATAATAGCGTACGTTTACCAATGTGCAACTATAATCTCCAGAATCAGCCCGGGCTAATTAAGGCCCTATTACAGTTTATTTATTATATCATATAGTAATACCATATAATACAATAGATTACCACCTTAACGGAGTGTATTAACGAAAAGTCTTTATGCTATAATAGCGAGCAATATCATGATACTGGCATAGTCTATGGAGCTGAATAATAAACAAAAGCTGGACAAAACGGTTTTTCTACTTCTGCCGATAATCTTACTGGCCTTCTATGTAGCCTTCATTCCCAATCTTGACTACGCCTATCCCGTCCATATAGACGAGTGGGTGCACATAGCCCACAGCAACTCACTGTTGCAGGCAGCCAGCATCGATTATCCCGACCCCTTTACAGGGCAGGGAAATCCGGGGATAGTTAGTGTCCTTGAAGCGGGCTTTCACGTCTTGTTTGGGGTATTCTATAAAATCAGCGGGATATCATGGATGGATATTGTCCGGTTTTTCCCCGGCATTATCCTTGCCGTTACGGCCCTTTCGGTTTATGTTCTGGGCCGGCGGGAAGGGTTTGGCTGGGAGGCGGCTTTCTTTACCTGCCTCATACCGACAACCGTAGGCATCATGGGACCCGCCTTTTTTATCCCGATGGCTCTCTGCCTGCCTTTTATCCCCCTGTCGCTCTTTTTGATTTTCAATTACCGTACTCCCTGGTCTTATCTCCTGCTGGCTGTTTTCATATGCTTCCTGATAGTCACGCATGCTACCTCGGCGGTTATCTTAATTGTCATCATCATACCCTCTATCCTGTTTTATCTGAGAAGTGAGCCGAAACACGGGCTGATACTGCTATTGATGGGCATCGTTCCTTTTTTGGTAACCCTGCCATGGACGTATCACCTGATAATGACGACAGCCAAATCGCTCCTGGTGACGCAGCCTCTCCCGGCGAACCACGACCTGCCCAGGATTCTTAAAATCTATGGCTATGTTCCCTTCGGGGTGGGTCTTCTGGGCACCTTCTGGCTGGCTATGAAAGGCGGGATTAAAAACTACAGTCTGGTACTGGGCTTACTGGTAATGGTAGCCGTACTGGCTGTTTTCTTTACCCTGCACTACGGAGTGGACCTGATATATCTACGGGGAATTATCTATACGCTCTTGATAATCGGTATTGTTGCCGGCGCCGGTCTGATGGCGGTTAAGAATCTGAAACTGCCGGATAAGCTGCCGCTGCCCGGGTTTGCCCGGAGAATCGGTTATCCTCTGGCTCTCATTTTGATTATCGTCATTCTGGTGATAGCCATACCGGCCAGGCAGAATACCCGATATTACCAGATGATAGATAAAGATGATTACGAAGCATTTGTCTGGATTGGGGATAATATAAACGATAGTTATCAGAAGGCGATACTGGACCCCTGGAAAGCTACATCTTTTACGGCTATCACCGGGAAATATGTCTATGCCAGGACACATATTGCCCCTGATGCTCTAACCAGAAGAGCTGATGAATTTTTGGATGGCGGCTGTAAAAATACCGATTTCCTGAGGGAGAACGGGATTACCATCGTTTATGCGCCGCAGGGATGCTCCAATCCGGACCTGGTGGAGGTAAATAAACGGGTGTATCTGTTGAAGGAACCGTAGCGTGTTGATAGTATCTTTAAAAATGCAGCTTATTGCTGCTATTGTTTACAGGGTATCCTGGGACTATAATGGATTAGACGGTGGGGACGATAGAATAGATTCCTGGAAGAAGAGGCCAGGTCGTACACTATGATAGACTTTGAAAATAAAAAATTTCCCGGGGATTCTGGCTTGATGATATCGAGCGGGGAGATATAATGGCGGAGCTGACAAATCCTAGAGTTGTGGTGGCGATGCCTGCCTATAACGAGGAAAGGTATATCGGCACCCTGGTGCTTAAGGCCAGGAAATATACCGACGAGGTTATGGTTATCGATGATGGCAGCACCGATGGCACCGCTGAAATCTCCAGGCTGGCCGGGGCCAAAGTCATCAGTCACTCTAAAAACAAAGGGAAAGGCGTGGCTGTCCAGAGCATTCTGAGGGAGGTAAAGAAAAAAATACCCGACGTACTTGTTTTACTGGATGCAGATTCCCAGCATAATCCTGATGAGATACCCCGGCTGATTAAGCCCGTTCTAGAGGGCTATGACCTGGTTATCGGCTCCCGAAAGGATACTAAGAAAAGTATTCCATTTTATCGACGTATCGGGCAGAAAATCCTGCTGCACTCAACCCGTATCCTCGCCAGAAACAGGATTAGCGATTCTGAATCCGGGTTCAGGGCTTTTTCGCGGAGGGCAATAGCCGAGCTTAAATTAAGCCAGAAAGGGTTCGCCATTGAATCGGAGATGATAGCTGATGCCGAAGAAAAAGGGCTGAAAATAACCGAGGTCCCCATTTCCGTTAAATATACTAAAGATGGCTCCACGTTAAATCCGATCAGGCACGGCCTGGGGGTAATCACCCAGATAATGGTCATGATATCAGAGAGGAAACCCCTCTTCTTCTTCGGTATCTTGGGGGGTATTCTGACTATAGCCGGGTTTATCGCCGGAATCAGGACGCTGGAGATTCTCCGGGACGTTGGTGTTTTACCGATAGGCACCGTAATGCTGACCGTTCTCTTTTTTATCGTCGGCGTCTTTTGTATCTTCACCGGAATAATATTACATACGCTCTCCAGGAGGAGATGACCTTTTACAGGGGTTGATAACTGGCGTGGGAATTCGACTCCGGAGCGATTCCGGGGCTTTTTTATCTCTCTGAGCTCAAATACATTAGAATCGCCCCGCAGGCGGCCACGTTCAGCGATTCCGCTTTATGCCGCACTGTGGGTATTCTTAGCCGGTAATCGGCCTCATCCAGCAGCGCTCTCGAAAGTCCGGCGGCTTCGTTGCCCAGGGCCAGCAGCAGTTTTTCCCGCTTTAGAACAGACGGTTCGGCCGTTCCCTTAAGCTCGGCGGCTATCAGGTTGTAGCCGTCTCTCCGCAGTGACCGGACGAGTTCAAGGTATTGCGCCGTTCTCCTGAGCCATACGGACAGCACCGCGCCGGCGGTCGACTGCACGCATTTCGGCGCCAGGGGGTCGGCGCAGTTTTCCGTAAGAATCACTCCGGAAAAGTCGAAAGCAGCCGCCGTGCGGATAAGGGTGCCCACGTTGCCGGGGTCCTGAATATCTTCCAGCAGGAGGATTCTCCTGCCCGCATCCCGCGGCAAGCCGGCCGAGTAAATATCCTCCGGTATACGAACGACGGCCATGATTCCCTGCGGAGTTTTAGTGCTGCTGATGTTCCGGAACTGACTTTCGGTAACCAGTCGTGAGGGATAGTCGCGGTAGGCGGCCGGCGGTTCCTCGATGGCTATTATCTCGGTTATCTCATCAGGGTGGACGCTCATTATCTGCCGGATGGCCCTGTCCCCCTCCACGGCAAAAGCCCCGGCCTTGAGCCGGCCCTTTTTCTCGGCCAGTTCTTTGTACCATTTAAGCGGTTTTAAAGTTGCGGACATGGCCTCTTCACCTTTTCTTCCTGAGCACGAATACGATAATGAAACCGACGGCAATGATGGTGAATGCCAGGGCGTAGCTCTGGAAAGCGTAATGGAGCATGGATGCGGCGGCAATCAAGAAGAGAATACCGGCAATAATCAGGGCGATGCCGGTCCTGTTAAAAAAGTTCCACATCCTGTTTTTCTCGGGCGGGCTCGTGGTAATGTCTATCGTGGAATCTCCGTTCCGTCTGGTGGCGATGCGGCCGGTGCGGATAATGCGCGCTATCACCGCCACGGCGATAATAACGACTATAATGAGGATGATTTCCAGCGGACCAGGTCTCATAATCTGTTCCCCACCATAACAGTACCGGGCTCCAGAGTCAAACCGGAGCCCGGATTTTTTCACGGGATGTCAGTACACTGTCTTTTGTGAACGAATCGTGTCTGACTACACGGCGTTATTGAATAGCGGCCTAGTCGTTGATGGCTTTGGCCATCTGTATTTCTTTAACCAGGTCCTCGATAGTAATGGCCGATAGCGTCAATGGAGTCATGGTTCCCCGGGAGCCCAGCGCGGCGGCAACTCTGGCTATGACGGTATTGCTGGGAGCCTCGAGGATATTAACGAAATCATACTCACCCAGCAGGGCATACTGGGTCAATATTTTAGCCCCCATTTCCTCGACTTCTTTGTTGACTTCCCAGATTCTACCGGGATTCTTCATGATTGTTTTTCTTCCTGCGTCGGTCAGCTTCGTCAGCATCACGTAATAAGGCATATCAGTCTCCTTTTAATTATTATCGTTACCGGTACTCACGGGTCGGTTGATTAGAATATCTTACACTACTGTATGTTAGCTGTCAACGGGCTGCCTTTTTAACTACTACCGGTATACCGGCCACCAGCAGATAGACCTCGTCGGCGTGGGCGGCCAGCATCTGGTTGGCCCTGCCGAGCAGGTCGCGGTAGAGTCGGCTTACCCTGTCGGCGGGTACTATACCGAGCCCGACCTCATTGCTGACGATGATAAAGTCGGCATCAACCCGGTCGATGCAGTCGGTAATTTCTTTAATCTCGGCCATAACCTCTTTCTCCGCGAGGTCGGCATCGGTTTTATCGTCGTACCGCGTGAAGATGTTATTAATCAGGAGGGTGACGCAGTCTATGATGACCGTCTGTGCTTTGCCGATATTTTTGATAATCCGGCTGCCGATATGGGTGGTGGCCTCAAGGGTCAACCAGCCGGGCGGCCTCGATTTACGGTGCATTTCAATGCGCTTTTCCATGTCCTCGTCGCCGGCCTCCGCCGTAGCCACGAAAAGTACCGCTCCTCCTGCTTTTAATGCCAGTTCCTGGGCGTAGGTACTCTTGCCGCTGCGGGCCCCGCCGAGGATGAGGGTGCTTTTCAAGACTTTACCTCCATAATCCGGTAGATTTCCGGTATTTTCAGGCTGCCGCGGACCAGTTCCGCCAGCTTGTCGTATTCCCTGTCTTTGTTGATGACGGCGTTGCCTGTGCCTTCGGATAGTGCCCAGTACTTTCTCAGGGTGTTCAGGAATGTCTGCCGGAATTCGTCGTTGTGGAAAAGTCCGTGCAGGTAAGTGCCAAGTACCATACCGCTGGAATTTATAACGCCGTCGGTATAGTCGGCAGCTCCCTGCGGCGTCTCGACTATTTGAAAGGCGCTGGCTGCCTCCTCGCTGTGTGTTTTTCCCATGTGTATCTCGTAGCCGGTAAGCTCCTGTCCTTTCGTTCCGGCCAGCAGTCCGAGGTCGGCCAGCACCCGCGCCCTGACCTGCGTGGTGGACTTTTCCGGGGCGAATTCCGTGACCACGTCAAGTAAGCCCAGCCCGGCGACTTCCGTATTGTCCGATTCCACTTTCTGCGGGTCGAGGATTTTTTGTCCCAGCATCTGGTAGCCGCCGCAGATGCCCACCACGGGGGTGCCCGCCTTGGCCCTGGTGAGGATGCTCGTAGCCAGCCCCGAGTGCCGCAGGTAAGCAAGGTCGGCGACTGTGCTCTTGGTGCCGGGCAGGATAATGAGGTGCGGATTGCTTAGCTCGAAGCGCTGGGTTACATAATGCACCGTGCAGCCTTCCTCTTCCAGCGGGTCGAAGTCGTCATAGTTAGAAATATGCGGCAGGCGGATAACGGCGATATCGAGGTCGCCGGTGGCTTTATTTTCCGGCCTTTCATCAAGATAGACCGAGTCCTCCTGGGCGATGCGGATATCCCGGAAGTACGGCACCACGCCCAGCACGGGCTTGCCGGTGCGTTTCTCCAGGAACTCAAGTGCCGACTCGAGCAGCGTGACATCGCCGCGGAACTTATTGATAATTAAGCCTTTAACGAGTTCCCGTTCGTCCTCGTCCAGCAGTTCCAGGGTACCGACGAGGGAAGCGAAGACCCCTCCCCGGTCGATGTCCCCCACCAGGAGGACGGGAGTGCCGGACATTTTAGCGATTCTCATGTTGACTATTTCCCGGTCTTTGAGGTTTATTTCCGCCGGGCTGCCCGCCCCCTCGATGACAACGATGTCATATTCAGAGCGGAGTCGGTTCAGGGCATCCGACACCGTTTCCAGCAGGGAAGGGGTGTATTTATAATAATCGCGGGCGGAAATCGTCCTGGCTACCTTGCCCAGCACGATAACCTGGCAGCCGGTATCGGTGGTCGGTTTGAGCAGCACCGGGTTCATGTCCACCGTGGGCGCGATTCCCGCCGCCTCCGCCTGCACCACCTGCGCCCGCCCGATTTCCCCTCCCTCCGCCGTGACGAAGGAGTTGAGCGCCATGTTCTGCGCCTTGAACGGCGCTACTTTATAGCCGTCCTG